>CAZYZZ010000189.1:0-1524 GCA_964651995.1 Microcaldota archaeon | reverse complement strand
CAAAGAGGGTCGGCACCTTTATCTTTGCTCCAAGCGCTGCCTGCGGGAAGCTTATTGGCATTTCAATCAGAAGATCGTCCCCCTGCCTTTGGAATTTCTTGTGTTCCTTGACAAACACCCGGACATATAAATCTCCTGGTGCATCCTTTCCAAATTCCCCAAGGCCTTCCAGATGCAATCTCATTCCACTGTGGATTCCAGCTGGAATGTCTGCTTTTATATGCTCCTTTGAGCTGACTTTTGCAGATCCATTGCATTGTTTGCAGGGTTTTTCAACTGATTTTCCCTCTCCCCTGCACTTTTGGCATGTTGTTACTGTGTAGAATGCCATGGGCCCTGCTCTCCTTGCCTGCTTTACCTGTCCTCTGCCTTTGCATGCGTCGCAGGTAATCAACTGGCTTCCTGGCTCTGCCCCTGTTCCTTTGCACTCTGGGCATGCTTTTGTTCTATTATATGTAAGGTCGACCTTGGTTCCTTTTGCAGCTTCTTCAAGGCTTATTGCAACCTGGACTTCCAGGTTTGCTCCATAGTCCCCGCGCCTTCTTCCGCCGCCAAACATCGAGCCGAACATTGATCCGAAAATATCCCCAAATGGGCTTCCCCCTCCGAACATATCTTCAAAACCGCTGAAATCAGCGCCTCTGAAGATATCCTCCTGGCTGTACATCTGGTCAAAGCCTGCATGGCCATACTGGTCATATTGGGCCCGTTTTTGTTCATTGCTCAAAACAGCATAAGCTTCGCTGATTTCCTTGAATTTCTCAGCTGCGCCAGGCTCCTTGTTTTTGTCCGGGTGGTATTTGAGAGCCAGTTTCCTATATGCCTTTTTTATCTCACTGGCACCTGCATTTTTTGCAACGCCAAGAACTTCATAATAATCACGTTTCATGCAATCATCTGTATGCGTTATTGTAGTTGGCATCTACGACATCGATCATGGACTGCATCATAGATACTGCATGGCATCTTCCTCTTTGGCATATATTGCATTTTTGCCTGTGCGAAATGATTGCCTCCTTTACTGCAAATTCCCATTCATTAAATGGACCTGGATGGTCCTCTTGAAGTGGCGCTCCTTCCATCAATACTGCGTATGCCTCTGTAATCTCCCGGAATTTCTGGGCAGCATTTTTTGATTTGTTTTTGTCTGGATGGAATTTCTTTGCAAGTTTCCGATAAGCTTTTTTTATCTCATCTTTGTCTGCACCTTTGGAAACTCCCAAGACAGCGTAGTAGTTCTTCATTTTTTATCATCATCTACTTTCTCGTATTCCCCTTCGACCACATCATCATCCTTTTTCTTTTCTTGCTCAGAATTTTCATTACTTCCGGATGCAGGTTCCTCTGCTCCGCCAACTCCAGGGCCTGCGGCCTGGTAGGCAGAAGCGCCAACTTCCTGAAGTGCTTTCTGAAGGTTTTCTGTTTCTGCTCTGATCTTTGCAGTATCCTTTTCTGAGAGTGCATCCTCAAGCTTTTTCTTTGCCTGGCTGATCTTGTCAAACTGATCCTTGGAAAGCTTGTCCT
>CAZYZZ010000188.1:0-1559 GCA_964651995.1 Microcaldota archaeon | reverse complement strand
AGTAAAAGAAATCTTCTAGATAAAATTGGGTTTGAGAAAAAACAGGAGAAGCGAAGTCCGTGGAACGATATGAGTGATACGGAAATAATTGAGTTTGCAATGAGAATAATGGAAGAGAAAGGGATAACTAGAAAACAAGAATTGAAAAATGAAAATTCTATACTGCATGGAATTTTATATAAAAGAGGATTGCTTGATGAGGTTGGTTTTGAAGATAACGTAAGATCCTGGAAAGATGTAGGTGATGGAGAGATTATTGAGCATGTGAGGAAAGTGATGAGAGAAAAGGGGATTAGTGGAAGATATGAGATGCAGAAGGCAGATCATGGACTATATGGTACTTTGAAGACAAGAGGATTGCTAGATAAAGTTGGTTTTGAAGATAAAGTGAGGAAAAAAAGAGCTTGGAAAAGCATGATTGATGAGGAGGTTCTCATACTTGCAAGGAAGTTAAAGGAGGAAATGAACATAACTAGGAGAAAGAAATTTGAGAATGCTGATTCTGGATTGTATCGTGCCTTGAAGAAAAGACGATTGATTGATGAGGTTGGTTTTGAAGATAAACAAAGGTCTTGGAAACATATGAGTGATGAAGAGATTATAGATATTGCAAGGAAATTGGTAGAAGAAAAAAAGATAAGTGGAAGAGGGGGGATACGAAAGGCAGATTCTGGATTATATAATATTTTGAGAAAAAGAGGTTTGTTTGCCAAAGTTGGATTTGAGGATGAATACAGATCTTGGGAGAGTATGGACGATGAAGAAGTTATTGAAATTGCAAGGAAAGTAATGGAAGAGAAAGGAATAAGCTGGAGAAGTGAGTTGAGGAAGGCTGATCAAGGAGCATATAATGTTTTGAGGAAAAGAGGCTTGCTTGGCCGTGCCTTTGCCCATATTGAGCAGCAAAAAACAGACAGTGCCAGAGACGCAGTAATTGATGCTTTAGATGCATTTGCTGCAAATGACAACAATTCTGCGGAGGACGATGTCGCATGAGGAAGATGAAAAAGCCTCCAGCAGAAGAACTTAGGAAAAAGAAAGAAGAGCCTCTTGCTGAAGGCTTGCAATTTATTGTTCCTACTGATTCTCGGGGAAGAAGAATGTGGAGTAGAATGAGGGATGAAGAGATTACTGAATATGCAAGGAAAGTGATGGAAGAAAGGGAGATAAGTGGGAGGAAGGAGTTGCGTGATACTGACAAAGGATTGTATGAAGCTTTGAGGAAAAGGAGATTACTTGGTGAAATTGAATTTGACAATAAGCAAAGACATTGGAAGGGCATGGGCGATGAGGAGATTGTTGAATTTGCGAGAAGAGCAATGAGGGAGGAAAAGATAGGCAGGAGAGAAGAATTAAAGAAGGCTGATCCTGGGTTGTATAATATTTTGAGAAAACGAGGATTGCTTGGTGAAATTGAATTTGTGGATAAACCTAGATCTTGGATGGACTTAAGTAATAAGGAAGTCTTAGAAGTTGCAAAGAAATTGATGGATGATAAAGGAATAAGCAGAAGGACAGAATTCCAGAAAGCCGATCATGGATTATATAAAATTTTGAGA
>CAZYZZ010000187.1:0-1568 GCA_964651995.1 Microcaldota archaeon | reverse complement strand
ACTACAAATCGTTTATTCTATGATTCTAGAATTATCTTCACTTCTATCCAGCTCAGTTGAAAAAACACTTGAGGATAATGTTGCAATTTCATTTTCAGGCGGGCTTGACTCGACCCTTATTGCCACCATTGCAAAAAAGCATGCAAAGGTAGATCTCTATGCAGCCGGAGTTCCAGGAAGCCCTGATCTTGAATATGCGGAAAAAACAGCAAAGGAACTTGGCCTTCCGCTTCATAAGATAATAATCGATGAAAAGCTTGCAATGGAAACTTATGAAAAAATATACAAGGTGCTTCCTCTTGATTTTCTAAAAATCGAGATACTTGTTCCTGTCTATCTGATTGCACAGGCAGCAAAGAAAGACGGCCACAGCGTCCTTCTCTTTGGCTCAGGTGCAGAGGAGCTTTTTGTCGGATATGAGCGCTATTATGATTATGCAGAAGAAGGAAAAGATCTGGAAAAAATCCTCAAGGACGAGTTCAAAACACTTCCCAAGAGGGATGTTGGATGGATAAAGAAGGTCTGCCGCAAACAGGGAATAGAAGCGCGCTGCCCCTTCTGCAATACTGATGTTGCAAAATTATTATTCTCAGTTCCGCTCGAAGAGAGGATGGCAGACCGCGAGCTGAAAAAAGGGATTCTAAGAGAAGCCGGCAAAATTCTCGGCGTTCCAAAACTTGCCCTTCTTCGGAGAAAAAAGGCAATGCAATATGGCTCCGGAGTCCACAAGATCCTCATGAAAAAAACAGATGAAATCAATACTCATTTTCCGGCTGTCATCTGAGCTGCCATCACTACATTTGAAATAAGAACTGCAACTGTCATTGGTCCTGCTCCGCCTGGAACCGGGCTGCAGTTGGCTTTTTCTATTACCTCTTCAAAAACTACATCTCCCTTGATCTTGCCATCAACCCTTGTAGTTCCAACATCAATTACATAGGCTCCTTCCTTGATCATCTCTCCGGTAACAAGCCCGGGCTTTCCAACAGCAGCAACTACGACATCTGCATTTTTCGTATGGACCGAGAGATCTTTTGTCCTGGAATGGCAGACAGTTACTGTAGCATTTTTCTTCAAAAGCATGAGTGCAAGGGGCTTTCCCACAACATTGGATCTTCCGATTACAGTCACGTTCCTTCCGCTAAGCTCAACCTCATAATATTCAAGCATTTTCATAACTCCAAGAGGAGTTGCAGGCATGAGAGCAGGAAGGCCGACAAACATCCGCCCCATGTTTGCAGATGTCCATCCATCCACATCCTTCTCAGGCTTGATCTTCTCCACGATTTTTGTAAAATCGATCTGCTTTGGGAGCGGGGCCTGCACAATGAATCCATCAACTTCCGTATCATTGTTCAGCTCGTCTACAACCTTCAGAACATCCTCCTCACTGGTACTCTCATCCATCTTCTTCAGGGTTGTTCGAACTCCAATTGCTTCTGCTTTCTGCAGTTTTTTCTTAACATAAACTTCTGAGGCAGGATCATTTCCAACAAGGACTATTGCAAGATGCGGTTTTTTTTCCATCTGCTCTACGATCTTTCTTGTTTCTTCGAGCATATGTTTTG
>CAZYZZ010000186.1:0-1582 GCA_964651995.1 Microcaldota archaeon | reverse complement strand
TCCTGTTGCCCTGCAAAGGAGGCATCAGGAAGGTCCTCTGCCGTGGCAGACGATCGGACGGCAACATCTACGCCTTTTCTATAGTCTGTCTCCATGGTGTGGTAGCTCTCGATGATTGCCTGTGTGAGGGCAGGGGGAAAGTCGGTATTGCGTATGATTGAGCGCACTTTTTCTCCTCGTTCCGTAAGGTTTGCCATATCGTGGGTGTTCAGACCAGCCAGGGCATCCTTAATTGCCGCTTCGATATTGGCCTCTTTGATGAGGTAGCGGTAGGCATAGGCAGTGATGGCAAATCCGCCGGGGATATTGACGCCCTTAGAGGTGAGGTGTTGGTACATCTCTCCAAGGGAGGCATTCTTGCCACCCACCAGGGGGACATCTGATATGCTGATCTCATTAAACCAAAGGATGAACTTTTCTTCTCGTGTGTGTGCCATGGCAGTTGCTCCTTTTCTTAACAGGATAGTATCGGCATACAGGATGGTTCTGTCTGCTTTGGTATAGCACCAAAAAGAAGATGTTGTCAATTTGGAAAAAGTGGTTTACAAAGGGCATTTTATTCGTTGAAAATCTAAATTTATAAGGAGAAAACATTTACCATGATACCAAAAAGTAACCCAGCGCTTTTGGTTATAGACATGGTCAAGGATTATTTTGATCCTCGACGTAATCTAAAGATTACTCCCTATGCCAGAGCAATCATTGATCCTATAAACAATCTTACGAGTACATTCAGAAAAAATGGATGGCCTGTTATCTTTGCAACAGACTCTTTTAAGGAGGATGATTTTATTTTTAGTTCCAGAATGAAGCCAGAATCATTGGCAGGCACAGAAGGTGCTCAGGTTATTGATGAACTTAAAAGGAAGCCTGAAGACCTCTGGCTTCCCAAACCACGTTTTTCTGCATTCTTTCAGACTGGATTAACAAAGTACTTACGGAAAAGAGACGTTACTCTCTGCGCTGTGGCAGGCATAGCCACACCTTTTTGCGTGCTCACCACAGCCCTTGATGCAATCTGCTATGATTTTATGAGCATTATTGTTTCTGACTGTTCAGCGGCTACATCTGAGGAAATGCACAAGGAAACCCTTAATATATATACAAAGACTGCACTATATCCTCTTCTCAAGGTAAGTACATCATTAGAGCTTCTCTCTGATTTGGAATCTGACAAATAAGGTGACGATATGATAAAACCATGGCCAATAATTGAATCAACAAAAAGTTTGAATACAGGTCTTTTCTCCATTACAACGAACCGCTGTCGTTCTCCAAGGACAGATTTGGAGCATGATTTTTATGTTATTGACTTTCCAAACTGGGTTCAGATCATTCCTATTACTCATGATGATCAGATTGTTATGGTACGACAATACAGGCATGGTTGTGGCAGAATTTTTTTGGAGCTGCCTGGAGGGTTAATAGATGATAATGACCTCAGCCCCGATCAAACTGCAAAAAGAGAACTTTTAGAAGAAACAGGGTATCGCACAGACAACCTTACGTTGCTCACTCGCATTTTCCCCCAACCTGCAGTTCTAAACAATATGGGGCTGACCTATGTGGGAAGTGAGGCAAA
>CAZYZZ010000185.1:0-1584 GCA_964651995.1 Microcaldota archaeon | reverse complement strand
TCCACAGCGTATATTACGACCTTTTGCCTCATTACTTCATGGAATTTGATATTTATGACAAGAAGGAGCATATTTTCTTAGATACTCCGAGCAGGATGGCTATCACTGCAAAAACGGATGTGGTTATATGCTCTGTTCGAGTTATCACAGAGGGACGTTTTGATTCCATTGATGATATTATTTGTCATGTGGGCCATTCTGCTTTTATAGATGAGTGGGCGCATCAGGATTTGGAACAGGAACTGTTGACCAAGAAGGTTCCAGAGGAGGAAAAAGATCTCCTGCTTTCATTGAACAAGAATGGTTTGATGGAGGGACTTTATATCAAGTGGGAAGAGGATGGTGTTGTCAAGGGGAGATACAAGTTTGTGCGCCCCTGTTTTGTCCAGACCATTCTTTCTGCTGGCAAACACTGGAAGAATAGAGCTTCTATCAGGAATAAGTTGGATATTGCAGGTGATGAAAGAATGTTCGGGATGCCAGCATGAATAATCTAAGAGACATAGGATGGGTGTTTCCACTGAACAAGTATCTTTTGGAGACGGGGGGTGGTATCGACTGGGATGATCTAATGAGGGATTTTCCTATTCTTTATGACATGCAATTGGTTATGCAAAGTCCCTTCTATCATAAAGAGGGCGATGTTCTGGCACATACCAAAATGACACTGGACGCTTTGATGGAAGATCCTTATTGGCAAGAAAGAGAGGAGCCGTATCGTTCCGCTCTATTTTTGGGTGCTCTTTTCCATGATGTCGGCAAAATAAAATCAACAGACGAAGAAGAGGGCAAGATTACTTCCAAGGGGCATTCTGCTAAAGGGGCCAGAATGATTCGTATGATTCTCTCTGAGTTTGATGATCGTGGTTATAATGTCCCGTTCAAGATGAGAGAGTATGTTTCTAATCTTGCGTTACTTCATATGCTGCCTGTTTATTTCATGGAGAAGAAGGATTGCCTTAGGTCTGTTTGTGCTTCCAGTTGGACATGTTGCAATGCAGATCTGGCAGCGTTAGCAAGGGCAGATACGAATGGTAGGATAACCGAGGGGAATAGCGACGAAGCTTTGCAGATCATCGGCCTTTTTGAAGAGTTTTGCAAAGAAGAGTTATGCTTTGATTCTCCTCGACCATTTTCAACAGAGCATTCCCGCTTCCGCTACTTCTTTGAGGGGAAGGGGCATCCAACTATACATTTGCACCCCAAGTATAGAGGCACTGTTCATCTTATGTCAGGATTGCCCGGAGCAGGAAAGGATACCCATATCGCAGATCGGCTGAGTAACATTCCGTCTGTGGGCTTGGACAATCTTAGGGAGGAGTTCGGCATCACTCCTTTAGATGATCAAGGAGAAATTTGTCAAGAAGCCAAAGAGCGGTGCAGGCAGCATATGAGAGCAGGGTGTAATTTTGTTTTTAATGCTACTAACTTCCTCAAGCAGACAAGGGGGCGTTGGATTCGCCTTTTCAATGAGTATGACTATCGCATCATCATTCACTACATTGAGCCGATTTTTTTTATATTGATGGAGCAAAATCCGAGACGTAAACTCTTTCCCTCTGAGGGGATTTTACGATAGATGCA
>CAZYZZ010000184.1:0-1587 GCA_964651995.1 Microcaldota archaeon | reverse complement strand
GCTTTCCTTTAAGTGGGTGCTGGGCAGGATCAATTGTTAAAAATCCTCTTTTTCAGATGAATATTGCGACGGTAGAGATTGGAGCCGAAACAGAAACTTCAAGGATTATAGAATTTGCCGGTATGACAAGGCCCAATGTTCTTATGGCAACTCCATCATTTGCTGAGACGTTTGCCCAGGAATATAAAGAAACTACAGGCAGTGATGTGAGGGAACTTGAAATTACAAAACTTTTTCTCACTGGCGAGCCAGGGGTCGGCATTCCTGCAGTAAAAAAGCACATGGAAGAACTTTACGGAGGTCGCTGGAATGAAGTTTTCATGGTGAATGGGGAAGCCTACGTTGGTTCATGCAATCAGGAGGATTACAAGGGATTGCACGAAGTTGCCCCTGATCTCACAATCTGGGCGGCTGATCTTGTTGATCCGGAAACACGCGAGCCTATCCCTGTAGAAAAAGGCGCTATTGGTGAAGGAGTGCTCACTTCCCTCGAAAGGGAGGGAACTCCGCTTATCAAATATGCCTCAGGAGATATTATTCAGATAGAGTCAGGAGCATGCTCCTGCAATTACCCTGGTTCCGGTTACAGGGTCAGGATACTTGGCCGACTCAGTGATCGATTGTTGATTAATAAAAAATCCATTTATCCAGTTGCTATAAGAGATGTAGTTGTTTCGTATATCCCCATGGTAACTGGTGCAATGAGGATTGTGCTTAAATCCGTACCGCCAAAAATAGAGTCTCCTCTTTTGCTCAAAATTGAACATGGTGTAGATATCAGCAATGATGCACTTGATGAATTGAGCAATAAGATCACAAAAGATATATTCGATCGTTTTGGTGTTTCTTCGGCAATTGAGTTTATCTCTCCTGGTGCCCTTGGGAGGGTGACAAAAAAAACACCTATTTTTGAAATACTCTATTGAGTTATTTGATGAGCAATAACATATAGAGATTTCCACAACCGTAAGGATACATGCATGGATATAAAAAGAAGCAACATGAATACTCTCTTTAACCCGAAGTCAGTTGCGGTTATAGGCGCATCTGACAAAGATACTAAACTCGGATTCCACGTAATGAAAAGCCTCACAAAGGGTGGCTTTCCAGGTACAATTGTACCAATTAATCCTAGCACAATTGAAATCATGAGTCTAAAGACGTTTCCATCCATATCGGACTATCCTCATGAGATAGATCTTGCCATAGTGGTACTACCAGCCGCAATGGTTCCTGCTATCTTTGAAGAATGCTTAAAAAAAGGTGTCAAAGCTATTGTTCTTATTACCGCAGGATTTAAAGAGATTGATGATCCAGGAGGTGCAGAGCTTCATAAACACCTTGCAGATATTGTACATCGATCTCGAGTGCCAGTCATCGGTCCTAATACCTTTGGAATGATAAATTTACATAGTTCCCTCAACGCATCATTTACCCCTGAGTTTTCTCTGTTGAAAAAAGGCGGTATTGGACTTGTAAGCCAAAGCGGAGGAATGTGCCACCTCATATCTTTCCTGGCCCTCAGGGATGAGATAGGCTTTAGCAAGATAGTTGGAATCGGGAACCGACTCAATGTTGATTTTGCCC
>CAZYZZ010000183.1:0-1626 GCA_964651995.1 Microcaldota archaeon | reverse complement strand
CTGCACTGCTTGGGTCCTTTCCAAAATGCTTCCTTGCCTGCGGATTTACAAACAAAGAAGTATCAATGACATATCGTTCCATGAGCAGTAGTCCTCAGCTAACTTTTATATATTATCTGCCAAGGCTCAGATCAGCTTCACAAGACCACGTCCGATCTCCGGAATATTTCCGCCAAAGAGATTGGTTGTGTTTAGCACAAAGGTAAGAAGAACAACCAGTGAAATCATCGGGAAGATGCATATGACAGAAACCAGATGCTTGGTAAAGTCATTGAGCTTGAGAGTAAGCATATCCTGAAGCTCATCAGAGTTCTCCCTAAGCTGGTCGGCAAACCTTCCAACAGTTCCAGAATCAGCTCCGCCACATTGATATTCTTCTGGGGAAGTTACCTGGGGAAGAGCGCAGATATATTCAAAGCTGCCATCAGGATTCGGCGCACATGCCTGTGTTCCGGAACCAGGAACAACAATATTCGAGGCAGTGTGCGGAAGGGAGATTGTTGCAACTAGAATGTATGTTAGCGGAAATATGAAATAAAGGCCAAATGTTATTGCCATCAGATATGCACCAACACCTCTTGTAGGAGGAAATGCACGAAGTGCAACTCCTATTGAGAAGAAGAAACCTGCATAGAATTTAACGAAATTGAGTATGTGGACCAGAAGATAATAGATGTACATATAGAAGGTAAGTGACTGGGTGGTATTGGTAATACGCTCAGCAAGCCATTTGACACCATAGCCAGAGGCCTGCTCACTCATGAAGATTTCCATATAAACCGAGGCCATTCCTTCAACAGGAACACTGAGATAGTAGAGAATATTCATGAAATCCTGTACACATTCTGCAGGAGTTGCAAGGTAAAGCTTCATCCAGTCAATCAAAGTTTCCTGCTGCGGGAAGGAAGCAGGAGTGCTGGGATCGCAACCTACAGAGGTAAGATATAATGATCTGACAACACTGCTTGAGCCTCCGGCAAGCATTGGCTCTCCCTGCATGATAAGAGTTGCAACCATCATCACGATCATAACTGTTGATGCTGCATAGATGAATTCTGTTTTTGCAATCTGCTCCAGGTTTTTGAGCCCGAACAAACGCGATAGCATGATAAGCATTGATGAGCCGATAACAGAAATGGCGGCAGCTGCAATTGCGATAGTAGTCCAATCGCCATACACCCCACCATAGAAACTTGATACAAACGTCATTATACTAACCTCGTCAGTGAACCTATGTCCACTTCCTCACCAAAGCTTTTACTAAGAGTTTTTGCAACCTGAGTGAATACAAGAATATTGAATGCCGGAACAACAAAACCAATCGCAAATGCATAGCTGACAACAGATATCGGAAACATCATGATTGTCAGGAAAATGCCTCCAACAAGTGTTTGGAGCAATTGCCCGATACCTCCAAATGCTGCGCCAACAAGATCAGAAACGCTGACTCCAACATCAGTAAAGTTATTTCCGAAGAAATTTCCAAAGCGTTCCCAGAAACCGGTTGTTGTATCGCCAAAGTAATGTCCAAGCATGTTTCCAAAGGTAACCAAAGGCCCGGCATCACGGTTGTAGAACATGCTGTAGGAGATTGTTGATAGGGCAGGGAATACGAACAGGAATGAA
>CAZYZZ010000182.1:0-1680 GCA_964651995.1 Microcaldota archaeon | reverse complement strand
ATTACGACAGGGCAATTGAAAATTACAACATGGCAATTCTTCTCAATCCTGTTTTCTCAGAGGCATACTTCAACAGGGCATTATCCTATTATCAGCTGAAGAATTTCGACAAATCAATCGCAGACTATACGAAATCCATGGAGCTTGATCCCCAGAACCCGATAATATACAATAACCGTGGAGATGCATTTTACAGGAAGCAGGATTTCCAGAGCGCAGTAAAGGATTATGACAAGGCAATTTCGCTCAATCCAAATTACCTAAAGGCATTCTACAACAGGGGTCTTTCCTATGCCTCTATTGAGGAATATGAAAAAGCAGTCGAGGATTTTTCAAAGGTTATCAAGCTCAAGGAAGACTTTGCAGAGGCATACCATCTTCGTGGACTTGCTTATGAGTATGCAGGAACCATGTCAAATGCCATTGCTGATTATGAAAAGGCACTTGAGCTGAATCCAGAGCTGACAGAAGCAAAGACGCATCTTGAGAGTGCGCGTGCAAAGAAGGACCAGGACGGCAAGGACGGCAAAGGCGGGGAAGGCGGAACAGCAGACATCAAAATGCTCACAAAGCCGAACATGAAGTTTGAAGATGTTGCTGGTATGAAGAAGATGAAAGAGGAAATCCGCGAGGCTGTTGTTTATCCGATGAGAAATCCTGATCTTGCCCGAAAGTATGGTAAGCTCGGTGGAGGAGGTATCCTGATGTATGGTCCTCCTGGTTGCGGAAAGACATTTATCGTAAAGGCAGCTGCAGGTGAATGTGGTGCCGGATTTATCAATGCAAAACTATCCGACCTTCTGGACATGTATGTCGGAAACACAGAAAAGAATATTCATAAGGTCTTTGAGCTTGCAAGGAAGAACTCTCCATGCATCCTGTTCTTTGATGAAGTTGATGCTATCGGAGGCAGAAGAGATGGTGGTGAGGGCCAGCAGTACATGAAGATGGCTGTCAACCAGATGCTTTATGAGATGGACGGTGTTGAGGCAAACAACCAGAACGTGCTTATCATCGCGGCAACAAACGCGCCATGGGATGTTGATCCGGCACTCAGAAGGTCTGGCCGTTTCAGCAAAACACTTTATATTCCAGAGCCAGACTATGCATCAAGGGTTGCTATTCTGAAGATGCATTCAAAGAAAAGACCGCTATCAAGCTTTATTCCATTCAATATTCTCGGTATCGCAACAAAAGGATACGCTTCAGCAGATCACAAGGCAATTGTTGATGAGGCTGCAACCATTCCCTGGAGGGAAGCTTTCAAGGGAATTGAAAAGAAGGTCGATAAATTGGTCGCAGGTGGAATGGAAGCAGAGCAGGCAGCAGAGGTTGCCAAAAAACAGGTCAAACAAAGATCACTTACTCTTGGGGACTTTGTTTCTGCTATTGCAAAGAAAAGGTCATCACTTCCTCCATGGTATGAGCAGGCCAAAAAGCAGATCGGAAAGCAGGAAGAAGTCACTGTTATCGATGGCAAGGAGCACAAGAAGGTTACTGAGAGCAAGATGGGGCCTGGAGAAAAGGAAGCATTCAAGGATCTTCTTGGAACCATC
Organism: Microcaldota archaeon; assembly: GCA_964651995.1. Taxonomy (GTDB): domain Archaea; phylum Micrarchaeota; class Micrarchaeia; order Anstonellales; family Bilamarchaeaceae; genus Bilamarchaeum. Next base: position 124 of record CAZYZZ010000182.1, on the reverse strand, counting down.
AACAGCAGGAACCAGTCATTCAACAAGATCATTCTCAAAATCTACCGCGGAATTGTCCTCACCATCCTTAGGGTGATAGTTTTCATTACTGAAGGCGGCAGAGTAGTATGATCATCAAAGATGG
>CAZYZZ010000181.1:0-1684 GCA_964651995.1 Microcaldota archaeon | reverse complement strand
GGCAATTACTTCGACGTTGAGCTGCACGAGATGCAATGGAGGGGATTCGACGAACCGTACCCTGTGATAAAATTCTACCGCCGCCCCTTGAGCGCCATCCTCAATCCGCTGGCAGGGGCGGGTTTTGCGCTCGACAGGTTGCTCGAACCGCGGCCAACGGAAGAATTCAAAAAGGAAGATGCGCGGAAAGTATACTACTTAATTAGAAAAGCATTGGTTGAAGTAAACAGCAAAGATTATTCCAAATCCATCATCGAATATATAATCAGTAACAACACCCCTACTGAACTTACTCGAAGATCCAAGCTTAGGGATGTTTATGTGGCAGTCCAAGGAGAGCAAATCATGGGCACTGCCAATCTAAATGGCAATGTGCTGTCCACCATTTTTGTAAATCCAAAATATCATGGAAAAGGAATCGGAACCAAACTCATAGAATTTCTTGAAAAAAAGCTCAGAAAAAAAGGACACACCTCAGCTGTAATCCCATCAAGCATTACAGCTTATTCTTTTTACAAACAGTTGGGCTATAAAAAAATCAAGACAAAAATCACCAAAAACTTTGGAAAGGTTCTCATTATGGAGAAGGAGCTTTAGTTTTACATGCTCATATTGCCCGGAAGCCCGCCGCCTTTCATCATCTTCTCCATCTTCTTCCTGAAGCCGCGGTTCTTCTTGAACATGTTCATCATCTTTTCCATTTTTTCAAACTGAGAAAGGAAATCTCTCACTTCTTTTTCTTCACATCCACTTCCTTTTGCAATCCTTGCAATCCTGGTCTGATTGTTCTTGAGAAGCGCTGCATCCTTCTTCTCAGCCTTGGTCATGGAATTGATCATTGATTCGAATTTTGTGAGCTTTCCCTCGCTCTGCTGCACAACTTCTTTTGGAACGTCTGCTGCTCCCAGCATCGAGAACACATCACCAAGAGGTCCCATCTTCTTTGCTGCCTTGAGCTGCTCATAGAATGATTCAATCGTGAGCTTTTCAGTCTCAAGCTTTTTCACGTCTGTTTCTTTTGAAATCTCCTTGATTTTTTCCATCAAGGCTCCGATATCAGGAACCCCAAGAAGCCTTCCGACAAATCTCTCTGAATCATATACCTGGAGGTCCCCCATCTTTTCTCCAAGGCCGATAAATGCAATCTTTGCGTTGGATGCTCCAACAGAGCTGAGAGCGCCTCCTCCTTTTCCAGAACCATCCATCTTCGTAACCAAAACCCCAGATAGCGGCACTGTTTCATTGAATTCTGTTGCCTGCTTCCCTGCAACCTGCCCGATATCAGCGCTCATAACAAGGAAATTCTCATCTGGTTTGAGAATATCTGCAACTGCCCGAAGCTCCTCAACAAGCTGCTCATCCAGTGCAGATCTTCCTGCAGAATCAACTATTATGACGTCCTCTTTTACCTTTGCAAGTGCAGTTTCAACTATTTTTGCTGGAACCTTCTCTCCTTTTGTTGTATAGTATGCTGCTCCCACCTGCTTTGAGAGCTGCTCGAGCTGCTCCTGTGCAGCCGGCCTGTCTGTGTCTGCAGCAATAAGGGCAACACTGAGCCCCTTTGTCTTGTAGAAATGGGCAAGCTTTGCGCAGCTTGTCGTCTTTCCAGAGCCATAGAGTCCGCAAATCAGAATCTTGTGCTTGTCAAGCCTTGGCTGGTATGTTTCTCCCATGAGATTGACCA
>CAZYZZ010000180.1:0-1695 GCA_964651995.1 Microcaldota archaeon | reverse complement strand
TGATGTTTGTTGAAAAATGCAAGGATCCAAAGTCAGTTACAATCTTTGTCCGCGGCGGAACTGACCATGTTGTCAGTGAAGTCGAAAGAGCTGTTGTTGATGCAAGAGGCGCTGTTGCAAGCGCACTTGAAGATGGAAAATACGTCGTTGGCGGTGGAAGCGTTGAGATGGAGCTCAACAGGGAACTTCATGCCTACGCAGTTGAAATCGGCGGCAGAGAACAGCTTGCAATCCAGTCATTTGCAGATGCACTTGAATGCATTCCACGAGCACTTTCAGAAAATGCAGGTATGGATGTAATCGATACTCTAGTTACTCTAAAGAACAAGCACAAGGAGAACGATGGCAAGACATTTGGTGTTGATGTGGTCTCAGGAAAGGTTTCTGATCTCAAGGCACCTGGTATCTATGAGCCTCTCCGAGTCAAATCACAGGCAATCTCTTCTGCAACTGAAACCGCAAGGCTCGTCCTTAGAATTGATGATATCATCAGCTCAAGAGGCGGCGGTGGCGGCGGAGGAATGCCACCAGGCGGAATGCCTCCTGGAGGAATGCCACCAATGGACATGTAGTCTTTTTTTCTTTTCTTTCTATTTTTATTTATGGATTCAAGAATTCACATTCGCGTTTCTGGAATTGTTCAAGGAGTCTTTTTCCGTGCAAATACTTTTGACAGGGCAACTGCTCTAGGAGTTTCTGGGTATGTTCTAAATCTTCCTGATGGTTCTCTTGAGATCGTTGCAGAAGGAGACAAGGAAAAGCTGGTCAAGCTTCTAAACTGGGCATCTCACGGTCCTCCTGAGGCTACTGTCTCAAAAATAGAACATTCCTGGCATGATTCAAAAAAAGAATTTAAAAAATTTGAAATAAGGTACTAGTATCTCTCGTTTTTCACACTTCCCCTTCTTCTTGGTGAGGAATGCGCTCTGCCTACCTTGATTTTCCGAAGCCTGGAGATAGTTCCTTCCAATTCCTCGATTTTTATCGCATCAGTATAATGTGTTTTTGCTTCCTGCGGAATTTCAATGAACCCCTTTTCATCAAAACACAGAAGCGCTCCATTATCCCCAACAATGGAGTCAAGGAGATAAACCATTGCAGATACTTTGACACTTGCATCCTTTGGCAGCTTTACAAGTCCCTCTCCACCGCTCTTTGCAACAACATTTAGGATTTCCTGAAGTTCCTCGATTTCTTCGTCGTTAAAGTTGTTTTCTTTTAGCCATTCTATTGCTGATTCTCGAAATAAATATCCGCTCATGTTATCCACCTACAATCTACTTGCAGCAATTATTTTTTATTTGCTCTTTGCAAGCTTTTCAAAAGCCTTTGTAACAAGCCTCACTCCAATTCCGCTCGCTCCTTTTCCAAGGTATCCATGATCTGCACTTATTGCTTCAACAGACGCAATGTCAAGGTGCGCCCATTTAGTGTCTCCAACAAATTCCTTGAGGAATGCTGCTGCTGTAATTGATCCTGCCTCTGGCAGCTCTGAAATATTCTTCAGGTCTGCAATATTTGATTCCATCATTTTTCCATACTCAGGCCAGAGTGGCAGTCTCCATACTCTCTCATGCGTTTCTTCTCCAGCACGAATCAGTGCTTGAGAAAGTTTGTCATCCTCGCTGAACATTCCAATTGCATGGCGGCCAAGACAAACAACAATTGCTCCTGTCAAAGTTGCCATATCGATCA
>CAZYZZ010000179.1:0-1715 GCA_964651995.1 Microcaldota archaeon | reverse complement strand
TTTTCCAAAAATGAAAAGGATTTCTGTTTGGAAAACTCTGGGCCCAAAAACCAAACTGGTTTGAGAGCGACTATTCCTGGGTCCCGAAGGACAATAGGCAGGAATAACCATTTTGAACATGGTTGCGAGAGCAGATAGCTATCGAACTAGCAGTTTATTTACTTTTCTATGCTGCAAACGCTTCCTTGATCAGCTCATTCATTTTTTCAGGAGGGTCTGTCTTGACGTTTATGATGAAGCTGAGGATATTCCCGATTGTGATGTTGTCTGCATTGTTGAATATGTTCAGTGCATCCTCAAGCGGCATTGTAAGGGTGAAATCCGCATCTGAGTATGCGCCTTCCGCTACATTTACTATGTAGCCGTCCTCCAGTTTTGCCTTTAGCTTTATGTCCTCATCACCTGTAATTCTGAGGTTTACCCTGTCATATTTTTTCATTACCTTTACAAAAATCGGATTGCTGTTGAAGAAGGAGACAACTGCCTCTGCATTTATTCCATATTCTTCTCCAACATCTGTCTCAACAATCCTCTCCTCCTCAGGTATCTCATCTACTTCCTCAAGCTCCACTATCTCAGGCGCAATCGAGTATTCCTTTGCGCATTTTGGAGAATCCAGTATGTATTCAAGCACATCAACATTGTCTTCGAAGTACTGCTCTTCGCATAGCGCTATCATGTTGTAGGACTGGTAATTGCAGTATGTGATCTTTGATTCTATGTGTAGAGTAACATCTTCAGCATGCAGCTGGTATGATATCTCATGCTTGCTTGGGCTTTTGCTATCAAGCTCCAGGCTGCCATTTTCCTCTATGTATTTTTCCGTCCAGTCATAGAGCGTATCTGCAGGCGCATTGTATCTGTTCAGGATTACTGTGCATGCTCCCTCGCTCAGGCTGATTATTGTTTCCTTTTCTGCCTCGCCCTGGTTCCACTCAGGTATCTTTGCAGAATAGTCATCATCAATGAATATGCCGTATCTCGTATCTTCAAGATCAGGAAGGCTTGGTGCTGCACTGTAGTCTGGCTCAGCATATTCCTTTGCGCATTTTACGCTTGAAGTAAAACGGTCAACTTCTTCCTCATATTGGTTCCAATAGTCCTTTGCGCATGTTGCAAGGATTATGTATGTCTTATGGTTGCAGTACTCCATGTTTGTTACTGCCTTGAAGGTTATATTGTCAAAGTCTGCAACAAACCCTATCTCATGATTTTCAATGTCGACTTCATCAAGGCTCACATTCTCATTTGCTGCTGTAAAGTTTACCATCCAGTTGAAGAGAGGAGTTATAGGAGTCTCATGGCGGTCTACATTCAGGACGCATAATGCATTTCCAACAGAAATGATGCTGGTGTTTGATCCTTCCCTCTCTTCCCAGTCCGGGTATTCAAAAGAAAAATCATCATCAGTGAATTTTTTGAATGTTGTTTCTTCGACTTCAGGGGGCTCTGCTGCCTCCTTTGGCTCTTCCGGCTCAGCTATTGTCTGGTTTGTTTCTGCTGCCTGGTCTGTGCAGCCAAAAAGAATGCCAAGTGCAAGCACTACCAATAGTATCCTTGAAATCTCCATAAAAAGAATTCGAAAGAAAATAATTAAAATTATCTTGCAGATCGTGCCATACGCTCTGTCTCGTCACGTTTTTTGATAGCGTAACTTGTCTGGACATCTCCCTTTGCAGTTGAGATGATCTCGCTGGCAAGAGCTTGTGCAAGTG
>CAZYZZ010000178.1:0-1734 GCA_964651995.1 Microcaldota archaeon | reverse complement strand
ACGGGAATCATGGCCGAGCAGTTGCATGGGCTGCACAGCAACTGGGGTGTAAGGCCGTTGTGTACTTACCAAAAGGCACCGCCACAGCGCGATATGAATCAATCAAAGAACATGGCGCTCAAACTTCTATCATTGATGGTACGTATGATGATGCTGTGAAGCAAGCGGAGGAGAAGGCTCAAAAATACGGCTGGATTTTACTGCAGGATACAGCAAGAGAGGGATATGAGGAAATTCCTTTAAAAATCATGCAGGGGTATCTCACCATTTTGCACGAGGCCATGGAGCAGTTAGAGGGAGAAATTCCCACGCATGTTTTTGTGCAGTGCGGTGTGGGTTCTCTGGCAGCTGCCTGTCAGGCATACCTGTGTGAGCTGTTTGGCGACAAACGACCCCTTTTTGCTGTTGTGGAGCCCACCCGTGCTGCCTGTTTTTACGAACCTATGGCCATCCATAGAATGATTCCTAAAAAGCTCAGTGGCAATCTCAATACGATTATGGCTGGTTTGGCATGTGGCGAGCCAAGCACCCTGGCATGGGGAATACTTCGAGATTATACTGATGTATTTGTTGCCTGTCCAGACTCTGTGGCAATGAGAGGTATGCGCATTCTTGGCAATCCCCTTCGAGATGATAATAGGGTTATTTCGGGCGAATCAGGCGCGGTAACTCTGGGCCTGCTTACAACTGCTTGTACACAGGCTGCCTGCCAAAAAATTGCTAAGGCATTACTGCTTAATGAAACGTCAAAAGTCTTACTCCTATCAACTGAAGGTGATACAGATCCCTTTATGTATCGTAAGGTTGTATGGGGTCCTTTGGAATAGGAAATCTACATAATGACCCTTCGGCTTTTTACCAGCAATAGATTGGAGATCCTAGTCAATACACTCGCTAAAGTGCTTAAGGAAACTTTAGCGTCAGCCCTGCATGAAGAAATCATTATTGTACAGAGTAAAGGTATGGAGCGTTGGGTAGCAATGCAACTTGCCCAGCGCCATGGCATCTGTGCAAATTGCCGATTTCCTTTTCCTAACGCCTTTATCAATGAAATATTTCAGAAAGTCATTCCGGACCTCCCTGAACGCTCAGATTTTGATCCCAAAACCATGACATGGCGGATTATGAAGCTTCTCCCTTCATGTATCAGAAGGCCTGGCTTTGAAAGCCTTCGCACCTATCTGGAAGATAATCAAAGAAATGTAAAATGCTTTCAACTTTCTGAACGGATTGCAGACACCTTTGACCAGTATCTGCTTTTTCGTCCAGAAATGATTTTTCGCTGGGAAGGTGGAAAGGAAAATCACTGGCAGGCATTGCTCTGGAGAGAACTCGTTAAGGAAACTGGAACGATGCATCGTGCAGCACTTGGCAAGGGATTTCTAAGTGCGACAGAGAAACTACCTAAAACAATACATACTATCCCTGAAAGAATTTCTGTATTTGGAATATCCGCACTTCCCAGATTCCACATTCAAATGCTTGAAGCTATCTCACGGTTTAGCAAAATCAACCTCTTTCTTATGAATCCCTGCAAAGAATACTGGGGTGATATCCTTTCTGACTGGGAAATGAAAAAAGCAATAACTAAAAAGGGCAAGAAAGATCGTGCAGTGGAAGAACTTCACTTTGAAAAAGGAAACAGTCTTCTTGCATCCATGGGAGTATTGGGTAAAGATTTTTTTGATCTTGTAAATGAGTATGAGTGCGAGGAATTTCCATCGTTTCAAGATC
>CAZYZZ010000177.1:0-1742 GCA_964651995.1 Microcaldota archaeon | reverse complement strand
AGGGTGATAGTTTTCATTACTGAAGGCGGCAGAGTAGTATGATCATCAAAGATGGGCATGTCTTTTTTCGTGGCGATTTTGTCCAGAAGGATATTCTCATCGAAGATGGCAAAATAGCAAAGATAGGCAATAATCTCTCTGGAGAGTCAACTGTCAGGGCAGAGGGAAAGCTCGTTCTGCCAGGTCTGATTGATCCGCATGTTCACCTGAGAGAGCCTGGCGCTACTGAGAAAGAGGATTTTCTGACCGGATCCAAGGCTGCTGTTGCAGGCGGCTTTACAACTGTAATAGACATGCCGAACAATTCTCCGCCGACGACTACTGCAACTGCTCTTGAAAAGAAGACAGAGCTCTCGCAAAAAGCCATTTGCAATGTCTTATTCCACTTTGGCGCAACTGATGATAATTTTAAAGAAGTAAAGCTTGCACATCCAAGTTCGCTGAAAATCTATCTTGGAAAGACCACAGGAAATATGATCCTTCAGAATCCTGATTCTCTTGAGAAGCACTATGATGTCTTTCCAAAGGATAAACCAATTGTGCTCCATGCATGCGATCATTCTGAAAACGAGGAAGAAAACCTGAAGCAGACATACAAGACAATTGAAAATGCAATTGCGCTTGCAAACTCAAAGGGAAGGAAAATTCATCTTGCCCATGCAGCAACAAAAAAAGAGCTTGCTCTGGCCCGGCCATTTGCAAATGTTACAGCAGAAGTGGCTCCTCACTACCTTTTCCTCTCAACCAAGGACCTGGCTACCCTTGGCACCAAATACAAGGTGTATCCGCCGCTCAAATCAGAGCAGAAGCGCCTTATGCTCCTGAGCGCATTTGAAGAAGCAGACTGCATTGCAACCGACCATGCTCCTCATACTATAGCAGACAAGGAAATGGGAGCAGCAGGCTTCCCTGGCCTTGAAACGAGCCTTGCCCTTATGCTCACTGCCTGCAATGACGGCATCCTGACAAGGTCCTCAGTAATCAGGAAAATGAGCGAAAACCCTGCCTCCATATTCGGCATTCAGGGAAAAGGAAAAATCGAGGAAGGCTTTGATGGCGACATCACAATAGTTGATCCAAAGAAGCAGTGGAAAGTTGTTGGCTCAGAACTAGAGACCAAATGCAAATGGTCTCCATTCGAAGGAAGAACATTGACCGGCAAGGTCTGTTCTGTAATAAGAAGCGGAAAAACTATTTTTGACGACTGTACCTTTGTATAAAAATAATAAAAAATTAAGAGACTTTTTCAATTTTTATTGAAGCCTCATTGTTTACAAATTCAGAGCTTATCCGAAGTCTCATCCATCCGCCTGCTGAGTCCTTGTCAGCAAGAGTGCCTGGATTGCTCAGGGGATATCTGATGATCTCAACAACCGGAGTTGTCGGCCCTTGCGGACTGTCCATCGTCAGCGATATCTCACCTGCCCGCCCCACGCTGCTCACATTCATAGCAAGGGTATTTGGCGGCACATAGATATCCGTTGTAACTGAAGTGTTGGTCCCTAGACTACCAACTGAATTTGCAAGTGATGCGATTCTTGAAACCGAAAGTTCTGCCTGGTATGCTGCAATCTGCTGATTTGCCTCGTTTGCCTTGAAGTATACAAGAACAAGAAGCGGAATGAAAATCAGTAGTACAAGAGCAACAATAACCAAGAGTTCAGTGCTAACCTGTCCTTTCATAGTATCATCCTGTGGTTAATTACGTACATAAAAGCTTAAAAAAGGAAGGAAAACCTCTA
>CAZYZZ010000176.1:0-1793 GCA_964651995.1 Microcaldota archaeon | reverse complement strand
AGCTCAGAAAGCAATTTAAATCAAGACTTATAGGTATCTTCATGGTTCTACTATCTAGAATGCTGATGATAATGCTGATTCTAGTATCGTCATCCTTTGCAGGTGATGGTACTGGTGTTGATCCGATTCTTGAATCTGTTGGTATTGAAAAGCCTGCAGAATGGGATAGCTGGAGCCAAGAGCAGAAACATAATTTTCTTCAGGGAATGGGCATCTACCCAGTATCAGGAGAAAAGTATCAGGGCAAGGCCAATATCACCGGATTCTTTGATTGGTTGGGTGTTGAGAAGCCAGATGGATGGGAAAACCTAAGCTTCGAAGAGAAAAGTGCATTTGTAGAGAACGCGCTGGATGAAGATCAGGCTGTTGAAGAAAATAATCTAGAAGATTTTAAGTTTGCAGAGTGGATCGTCATCCTCTCAAGTTTATTCGTCCTAATCGCAGGCTTTTTGCCAGCACAAAACAAAATCAGGCATTTTGGCCGGCTCTTTAGCCTCTATCTGCTTCCAGTTCTTCTTATCATGCTTGCAATCATCTTTCCATTGAAGAGTGTTTTTCTGGAAATGGGCATATGGGCAGAGTTGCTTCTGATATTCCTGCTCTTTATAAAACCCCTATCAGTTATTTTCTCTATCAAGCAACTCTCAAAGGTAATTATGTTTAGGCAAGAGCTTGGACTATCATGTTTCTGGCTTTTCCTGATTCACGCAGCAGGACGCCTGATCATCACCCCTATTGGTCTTGAGAAACTAATCGGAGTTCCATATCTTCTTTGGGGAGTTATTGCAGGCATTGTCCTTATTATTCTTGCCATAACATCCAATAAAAAATCAATCATGATCCTCAGAAGCAACTGGAAAAAAGTTCAGTCGGTGGCCTACTTTGCGCTTTTTGCAACTTTGCTTCACACGAGCATAGTAAGCGGCGAGATGATTAAATTTTACATCATTTTTGGCCTTTTCATTCTGTTGAAGATACTGGAGTGGAAAAGGATAACCATTCTCAAACCAAGCAAATCATGAGTAATTTTTCGATAATTACCTGACCTGTCTGGGCCACATACTTATCATGGGGCCAAAAAGAGGCCATGATGGGAGCACTCATCCTTTATCTGGATTTTGTAAATCTTTTCCTTATGCTTCTAAAACTTCTGGGAAAACGAAAAAGAAGATAGAATGAGGGAACCTTTCAGAGGACTGGGGACAGGAAATAGTACGCCTCGGGGAGGATTCGAACTTCCGGCCTGCTGATGTCTGTAACTGAATAACCAGTTTTGATCCAACTTTTTCCAAAAGTTGGAATAACAGTCAGCCGCTCTAACCAGCTGAGCTACCGAGGCATTTTTGCTTCTATAGACAATTGAACAGCGTTCAAGCTACGAGCAATTAAGGGATATTTGATGATATGTAGTTATAAATCATCCTTCTTCGCAAAGGCCCCATCCACAGCCCTCGCACTCGAGACAGCCTTCCTTGTGCACTAGTTTGTTCTGGCAGACTGGACAGATGCCTTCGCTTACAAGTTTCCGAACTTTCTCGTCGTTAGTCATTCTGCTCCAACAACACTCTTGAGGCCCTTTATTATTCCTTCTGACTTTGCTTTCCAGCCCATAAGGAATCCACTGAGTCCGTCCATACCTCCCAGCATGGATAGAAGTTCCTCTGCAGAGTCAAGCACATCTTCGTCTGATTCAAGTCCTGGGTTCTGGAAGAGGGTCTTCAAAAGTCCAACAACTCCTCTTTTGGTATATAGTGACTTTCCATCCCTGGTTTTCGTTGACCATTTTTTGATAA
>CAZYZZ010000175.1:0-1796 GCA_964651995.1 Microcaldota archaeon | reverse complement strand
TTTTAGATTATACCTAGATATGACCTCTTTCCAAAAGTCATCCTCATACCATCCAAGGTATTCCTTCAACTCAGATTCGCTAATTGGATATCCGAAGTGAGTAATGGTTTGTATTTCTGCCTTGAAATGAAGTGGCTGAGAGTCAAAGAGGACTCCGTCCATATCAAAGATAACTGCTTTTGCCATTTTTAATCGCCAACACAATTAAATCATATTATGAATTAAAACATTTCATGAAATACGATCCATTGAAAATCACGGAAAAACTAATTTCTCTAAAGAGCTATGATGGGGCAGATGAGCCGTTTTATTACATCAAGGAGATTCTTGAGTCTGCAAAAGCAAAAGTTGAGACCATAGAGCATGAGGGCGTGAAGAACATCCATGCAGAATACGGAAAGGGAGCTGCAGTATTTGGATTCAATGGACATTACGACACCGTTCCTCCTGAGGGAGACTGGGCACGGGACCCTCTGCAGCCAACAGTCAAGAATGGCAAGCTATATGGCCTTGGCTCGACTGATATGAAGGGCGGACTTGCAGGAATGCTCTGCGCGTTTATTGACATTGGAAGGAAAAACCCAAAGAAAAAGATCATTTTCCAGGCAGTTGGAGATGAGGAGATTCAGGGGACCAATGGGACCAAGGTCCTGGTTGAAAAAAAGAAATATGCAAAACGCATGTTCATCGGAGAGCCAAGCGGAATGAGCATCAGCAATGAGCACAAATCACTGATGAGAGTCAATGTCGGCATGCATGGAAAAAGCGCGCACGGCTCAAGGGTTTATACCGGAAGCAATGCGATCATGAAAATGACCAGGACGCTTCAGAGACTCGCGCTCGAAGGATACCTGAAATTCACATGCAAAAAGGAAGAGATCAATTCAGTTACAAGCTGCAATGTCGGAGTTATTTCAGGTGGAAAGGCACCAAACATAATTCCCGCAGACTGCTCTGCGCAGCTTGATATCAGAATGCCAAGGGAAAGAGACCCTCAGGAAGTGATAGACTACCTCACAAAGCATTTTGACCACATCAACATAGTGCACAGGAGTAATGGTATGTATACGCCCCCGAATCATGAGTTTGTTAAAACATCACTGAAGGTTGCTGAAAAGGCATATGGAAAAAAGCTGAAGCTCAGGTATGCACTTGGAGCATGTGACGGAAGATATTTCACAAAGCGCGACATCCCAACTGTAAAGGGCGGGCCATGCGGGATAAATGATAAAGGAGAGAGAACCCTTCATCGGAAAGACGAATTTGTTCCGGTTGATGAGATATACTTATGGAAAGATATTTATCAGGAGATAGCGATGAAATACCTGTAGGATGATTTTTATGTACTTGAAGATACACGAAAATGCAAATGGAAAGGTAATTGCAGTATGTGACAAGGAGCTTATTGGAAAGGTATTTGAGGAGGAAGACAAATACCTGGATCTTGATACGCACAAGGGATTCTACATGGGAGAGCAGACAGATGAGCACAATGTCCGCAAGATTCTTGGGGACTTTCAGTCAGTAAATTTAGTCGGGAACAGGTCAGTGGGCGTTGCACTGGAGCTTGGCATGATCAGTGAGGAAGACGTCATGTATATAAAAGAGACGCCATATATCCAGATTTACAAAATTTAGGGGTGGAAAACATGAAATCAATTGCGATTATTTCAGAAGATAAGGTAGGTTTACTTGCAGACATATCATACATACTTGCAAAATCAAAGATAAATATTGATTCGATCAATGTTGCAGTGGTATCAAAAAAAGCAGTGATCTGCATGGAAGTATCGAAT
>CAZYZZ010000174.1:0-1807 GCA_964651995.1 Microcaldota archaeon | reverse complement strand
TTGTGACAACCTATCGTCCTGAAACTATTTACGGAGTTACCAATATCTGGGTAAACCCTGAAGCAGAATACATCAAAATCAAGTATGGGGGAGATATCCTTATCCTGGCCAAAAAAGCAGCAGAAGTGCTCAAGCTTCAGATGGGCTATGAACTTCTGGGAGAAATCTCCGCAGATGAAATTCTTAGTATGAGTCCTGAGAACCCTGCCACAGGAGATAGTGTTCCTGTGTTCAAGGCAAGCTTTGTTGCTCCTGAGACCGGAACCGGAGTTGTCATGAGCGTTCCGGCACACGCTCCATTTGATTTTCTTGCACTTCGCGACCTTGGCAAGGCCGAAATGAACATGCCACAGGTAATCGAGCTCTCGGGCTATTCAAAGAATCCTGCAAAGGATGCAGTTGAGAAATTCAAGGTAAAGAACCAGGATGATCCTCAGGGAGAGCTTGCAACAAAGGAAATCTACACCAAAGAGGCCCATGGCGGGCTCATGGTTGTTGGCAAATACAAGGGAGAGAAAGTGGCAGAAGCAAAGGTCAAGGTTGCAGATGATCTCAAGGCAGAGAAAAAGGCATTTGAGATTATCACAATTGCAAACGGTCCTGTCTTCTGCAGATGCGGAAGCCCTGCTGTTGTCAATGTCATGGATGACCAGTGGTTCATTGACTATGGAATTCCAGAGTGGAAGGAAAAGGCAAAGAAATGCCTCGAGTCAATGGAGCTTATTCCTGAAAAGACACGCAGCGAATTTGAATACACAATCGACTGGCTAAAAACCCGTCCAACCAGCAGGTCATCTGGCCTTGGAACAAAATTCCCATTTGATGAGACAAAGATGATAGAAGCGCTCTCTGACTCTACACTCTATATGTCATACTACACAATTTCACATCTGCTTGATGATGTTGATGCATCGTCCATGGATAACAAGTTCTTTGATTATGTGTTCCTTGGAAAAGGAGAAGGAAACGAAAAAATGGACAAGCTCCGGGAAAGCTTCCTATATTGGTATCCTGTTGATTCCCGCCACAGCGCAGGAGATCTTGTCCGAAACCACCTTACTCTCTATATCTTCAACCATGTAGGGATTTACGGGGAGGATCAGTGGCCAAGGCAGATCGTTACAAACGGATTTGTGACAATGGAAGGAAGCAAGATGAGCAAATCAATGGGAAATATTATGCCGCTTCGCTTTGCCATATCTGAATATGGGGCAGATGTCATCAGGTTTGCTGTTGTCTGCGGGGCTGATCTTGCAAGTGACTCTGATTTCAACAAGAGCGTTGCTGACGGAGTGCGATCAAGGCTTTCATTCATAACAAAATTGATCGAGGAGAGCAAGAGAGAAGGAAAAGCATATGGGAGACCTGAAAAATGGCTTCACTCAAGGCTCAACAGGAAACTTGAGAGGGCAGGAAAACTGTATGACAGGCTGCAGATACGCCACCTGGCCCTTGAGATCTTCTATGATGTAGTAGCTGATCTCCAATGGTACCTCAAGAGGACAAAAGAGCCGAATCTCCATGGCTTCTTTGAAAAATGGATCGTAGTGATCGCTCCATTCATGCCGCATTACTGCGAGGAATACTGGGAGATGCTTGGAAACAAGCCATTCATTACATTCGAAAAATTCCCGGAAGCAGACCTCTCGAAGGTTGATGAGGCAGTCGAGCATGGAGAAGAGACTATCAGGCAGGTCCATGAGGACATTGAAAAGATCTCCAAATTAATCGGAAAGAAGCCCGAGTCGGTTACTGTATTTGTTGCATCTGACTGGAAGAGAAGGCTCTTTGAGATTGCAAGGGCTGA
>CAZYZZ010000173.1:0-1824 GCA_964651995.1 Microcaldota archaeon | reverse complement strand
CACTAATTACGACATAAGTTGTATTAAATAAAGTGCGTCCCCCCAGGAGGATACACTATCTCAGAAAAAAACTAGATTTCAGCCTTCTTTGTCCGAAGATGGACAGTTGCATTGAATTTCTTTTTCAAAAGAGACTTTGCAGCCTTGATCCTCTCGCCATCACGTCCTATGGCAATTCCGCGGTCCTTGTCTGCAACAGTCATGATGATTGCAATTTCTCCCATGACATTCCTTGATTCAATATCTGATATTGTTACATTCCCAAAGAAGCTTCGGAGGAAATCTTCTGCATCCTCGCTGTCTGCAACGACAACAACTCTTTTCCTGAAGATTTTTCGAAGCTTTTCGATATTTGATGCCTTTTTCCCGATTGCCTGTCCAAGGGACTCCTTGCTCACAAGAAAAACTAGTGAGCTTGAAGTTGCAATATAATCAGATGGCATGACATGGGTGATCTTCTCAAAACTTGAGAAGACCTTCAGATCATCTTCATTTAGTTCCATACAATACCTATTTTGCAAGCTCTAGGATATTAGAAGTTCCAGTATCATAAACAGAAAGAACTGTAATGGGGAATGGCCGTCCGCAGACAGAACCAAGTTCCATGGAGCTTCCAGGGAAATCAATTACAGGGACTTCTGAAATTTCTGAATAGTTGTGAACGTTTTTCTTAATCTCATCAGGAGCATTGCCTGCAACAACAAAGAGCTTTGCCTTTGCATTGAGACTTGATGCAATCCCTCTTCTGGCGCCAAATTCAACTTTGCCGCTCTCGACAGTAAGCCTGATTGCAACAGTAAGTGGATTTTCCCTCTCCTTCTTGGTCTTTCTTCTCCTGACTACCTTCTTAATCTTTTTTGGCTTTTCTTCTGTAGTTTCTGAAACTTCTTCAGTTTCTTGCTCAATTGCCTGTTCTTCGGTTTTCTCTTGCTCTTCTGCCATCCTAAATCACCATTATTTTTTCTTAGTTTTCATAACAAGTTTGATCTTGCCTGTTCCAACAGGAACAGTCTGACCAACAATAATATTCTCAGTAACTCCAATAAGCTTTTCTTCCTCTGCAAACGCACATGCATTGATAAGATGCTTGATTGTTTCTTCGAAAGCAGCTCTTCCAAGTACACCGACTTTTTCTCCTGAAAGCCCATGTCTTCCAATAGATTTGATCTTTCCGCAGTAGGTCATTGCATCTGCAATAAGCATTATGTGCCGAATATCAACAAAAAGGCCCTGCATATCAAGAACGTCCTTTGTCTCGCGGACAATTGCGTTCCTCGCAGCCTCAATACCATAGACCCTCTCAAGCTCCTGGATATTGTTTGTATAGATCCTCTTTGGATCTACTGCAGAGTGCTCAAGTGCGCCTACGATGTTGAATCCGCCTGCCCGTATGAAATATTCATCGCCCTTGATGACAACTGCCTTGAATACTCCTGGAACCCCCCGAACGATGGCTCCCCTGATCTTTGAAGTCAGTCTTCGGACCTGCTTTGCGCTCATTTTGCTTTTCTTATCGTCCTTGTCCTTGTCTTTTTTGGACTTTGTCTTTGTCTCTTTTTTCTTTTCTTTTGCAGGATTGATCGTTATGGTTGTTCCGTCGATTTTTGGATTTTCAGAAAACTGCTCCATTGCCTTTTTCAGCATAGTAAATGTGATTCCCTGTGCTTTTGCATCTTTTTCATTGTAGGTTATATGAATAAGAAGTTTCTCAAGATCATCTTCCACAGTTGCAACATCAGAGACAAAAACGCTTGATATCTCCTTTGCTACTTTTTCTGCCTCAGTCCTGCTTCTTGAGTATGCGCTCTTGAGGTAGATGTCAAT
>CAZYZZ010000172.1:0-1845 GCA_964651995.1 Microcaldota archaeon | reverse complement strand
TGCACTTTTGCATTTCTTCTGCAAGCAGGTTTGCTCCAAGGCCCATTTTTTCAGCACCCTCATTCAGCCTCAGGATCAGACTTCTTTCATTATACCCAATCACAATGACCGGTCCGCTGTTCATTTTTCCCTCAAAAATCCTTGTTGTGATCTTTCCGGCAGGAGGCCATTCACCTTTTTTGACAATTGTCTCAAGCGCAAAATGAACAATATTCAGGTCCTCCTCCTTTATCTCCTTTACTCTGACTTTGCGAACTGCTTCTTCAATTGCTTCCTCTGCCTGGTTTGAAATGGAATAGAAAAGCTCATCCTTATCCATGACATTCTTGTAGAATTCAAGATTGTTCCCAAAAGAAGTGTGCGCTGCCAAAAAGTCCAGCACCATTGCCTTTTTCATTTCCGCCTCTCCGTTTTCAATGATGCTGCTCTTGTCTCCGGAGCATGCGGTTGCAGCAAGATCCATTGCCCTTTCTCTTTCCATTCCACAGGCGACTGCTATCTCGCTTGCCAGATATCCCGCACAATATTTAGATCCATTTTCAGTAACTGAAAACGGCGTCACTACTCTCTTTAGAACCTCCTCTCCAGGAGGGTGATGGTCTATGATCATGTACTCGATTCCAGCAGCTTCAAGAAGCTTCAATCCATCAAGAGACTGGTCGCTTGATCCAAAATCAAGAAGAATGACCAGCGGCCTAATCTCCTGCCCTATCCCGCTGATATCACGAAGCGCATCGCGGACGCTATATACTACTGCGTTTTGCTGGTAGCTTTTGCATCTCACGATCCCATTAATCGCAAAGGCTCCGCAAACCCCATCTGCATCTCCATGAAATCTGAGAAGTACCATCCTCCCCAGTTTTCGTGCGCATAAAAGCTGTTTTGCAGCTTCCTTCAGCTCTGGCCAGAGTTTTTCAGTAACCTCGTCTTTCAGCAGGGACGGGCCATTTGCACTAATCTGGATATTGTCCTTGATTTTCTGGTATGCTTCATCTGCCTCTTTTCCTTCAAGTATTACTATTACTGTTGGGTCGATCCTCTCTCCATTTATCTTTCCCTGTACATCCACTATGCTTCCCTGCGGAATGTCAATATCGCTTTGAAATGCATATCTGTTCTTTTCGTCTATGATTGTGTACTCTTTTTTTCCAGAAAAATATCTTGCTCTTTTTATGATTCCTATCAGAAGATCACCACTATCTTGTCCCCGTCTTTTTTGTTCAGTTTTTTCCTGATGTCAAATCCGCTGATAATCTCAAGTATCTTCGGCCCGTGGGAGCTTCGAAGAGGAACAACAACCGCGCACCTATCTCCTTCGAGCTTTCCAGGATATGCATAGATATCTCCATATGTCCTGTCCTTGTTTGCAAATCCCTTGATCAGTACAGGCTCGATTCCCATAAGCTGGTCTTTTTTCCATTTCTCATCCACTTCGATATTCAGTGTGCCTGGATATGGGACAAATCCAAGCTTTTCTCTGATCTGCTTTTTGTATCCTTCAAGCTCCATGTAATATCTACCTTCTCCAAGTCCTGTTACTATGCTCCCTGAAATCTCAAGCTTCTCTTCAAGTGCCGCCTTCAAAATCGCATATTCTGCTGCAAATATCTCATGGGCTTTTTTTGTAATGCTGATTCCCTCGCCGGTCCTCTTCACGTATCCTTCTTCCTCAAGCTGCCCAAGCCTCCTGGATGCGCTCTGCTGGGAAATCCCTATCTCTGCCCCAAGCTCCAGCGTAGTTATTTTTGCTGCTTTTCGATGCGCTCCGATCTTCAGGAGCAAAAGAAGAATCTCGTCCATCTGATTTTATATTTATCAGGAATCTATAAATATCATGGAGATTTT
>CAZYZZ010000171.1:0-2007 GCA_964651995.1 Microcaldota archaeon | reverse complement strand
TATTCCCAATTTTGCTAGAATATCAGCGATTATCTTGTTTATAGCTTCTCCTTTCTCTGCTACTGTGGTATCTTTTTTTATTGCAATCTTTCCCTCTGCAATTATTGCGGGGATCTTTGCTCTCTGAAGATCACCTATTGCTGGACCTGCTGGCAATGAAGTAGGACCTTCTCTTAAAACAATGTCCTCTGGGGCTGTATCACCCTCTTTTGCAATCCTCTTTGACCGTGATTTCTGTATGATGTTTGCTAACTTAAATGGGTTCTCGTTTGAAAAAATTATTGCAGGTTCGCCTTGAACAAAGCTGTCAAGTTCCTTTATATCCTTTAAGTCAGAATCCTTTAGAGCGAGCTTTATTATCCTCTTCTTGTACATTGTGATGATAGCCTTGCCTTTCAGTTTTTGCTTTATCTCGAAGAGCTGCTTTGCTGGAAGGTTGTGCATGTCAATTATTCCTATGACTGGGTATTTCTTCATTTCTGCCTTCAGTTTCTTCAATGACTCCTTCTTTTTCTCTGATACCATATCACTCAACCCTCACTGGCTTACTCATTGTAAGCTTGATATAAACCGATTTTATATTATGCTGCCCTTTCGGAAGCTTTTCTTTAACAAAGTTGTACACTGCTTCTGCGTTCTTTGCTATCTTCTCGTCCTCCATGCTCTCAGTCCCGATTGAAACATGTATGACAGGTGAATCCTTAAGTGTTATTCTTATCTTCTTCTTTGCTGCCTTGAGAAATCCTTCAAGATCTATCTTTGGGGGTATCGGTCTTGGCGTCTTGTTCTTTGGTCCGAGTATTGCACCTAGCTCTTTTGCAACAATAACCATCAAAGGAGCCTCTGCAAAATACCAGTCATAATTGTTTACAATGTCCTTTAGTTTCTTCTTGTTTTTTTTCAGCCCTGTTATTTCAGCCTTTCCTACGGCAAGATCTGCAAATTTCTTTGCGTCTGTGATCATGGAATCGGCAAAAACCGCTATCTTCAGATCCTTACCTCTTCCTTCTGGTAATGTAAATTCTGTATTCAATCTGTTCTCTGGTTTCTTTAGGTTTAAAGCCTTTATGTTAAGAATAAGATCCCATGACTGGGTGAATTTCCTTTTTTTAGCATTCTTCTTTATCTCATTTATCTTTTCTGAAAAGTTCATGTTATCCTCCTACCGAAGTAGTCTTAGCGGATTATATTATATAATGGATTAACATTTATAAGCATTACTTCTTCTCTTTCGGCTTTTCCTCCTTCTTTGATTCCTCTTTTGGAGCTTCCTTCTTTTCTCCTGTCTCCTCTTCTTTCTTTTCTTCCCCTTCTTTTGGTGCTGCTTTTGCTGCCTCTTCCTCTGCTTTAGCTTTATCCATCTCTTCGTATTTCTTTAACTCTTCCTCTGTAATCTCTCCTTCGCCTATTGTAATGCCCATGCTCCTGCATGTTCCCTTTACCTGGTTAACATAAGAAACATCATCTGAACCGAACTTTGTTCGCGCTATCTTCTTAGCCTGTTCTTCAGACATGTCAGCTACTCTTTTCTTTCCTGATTCTCCTGATCCCTTCTTTAAATCAAGCTCTTTCTTGACCAATGCAGAAACAGGTGGTGTGCCAATTTCTATGGTGAAATCCTTTGTATCTGTGTCTACTGTAACCTTTACTGGAACGTCCATTCCTGCCATGTCTTTTGTTCTTTCGTTTATCTGCTTCACTATCTCAGCTACGTTGACCTTTAGTGGCCCCAGTGTTGAGCCTAAAGGTGGACCTGCACTTGCGTGTCCGCCCTTCACCATCACATCTACTGTCTGCTTTCCCATATTATCAATACTTATCATTGTTTTATTTAAATAGATGCTGCCTCTCGATAGGTATATAAATCTTATGTATAACTATATAGTGGTTAATATATGTTTAGCAATGCAAATATGAATAGCGTAGTAGATCGTGCCAGAAATATGTCTCCTGGTTTTAATGTATCATTGAATTCAAATGGATATGGTTCATTAGATATTCCCCCTT
>CAZYZZ010000170.1:0-2131 GCA_964651995.1 Microcaldota archaeon | reverse complement strand
TTCCTTTACACAGCCAAAAACAAGTAGGCTTAAGGTCAACAAGAAAATGATAAGCTTCTGCATGATATCGATTCCCTGCCAATCGTTTAAAGTTTTTAGATATGCTACTCCAGAGCAATAGCAAAATTTCACTTGAAAAGGGTTTTATATCTTCCATAAGATGAGTTAACATGGCCTTCGGCAACCTGATCCAAAAGGGGGTTTTCTTTTCTGTCATCTTATCCTTTTTCTTCATATTTGGATGCTCGCAGCCCGGAGCCTGGAATGATCCTATAGGCTGGTTCTTGGGAGAGCCTTATGAGCCTGACGTACCTTCAGGATTATGGGATCCGCCTGCAGGTGAGACCGAACCTGGAGAAATCCCTTATGAGGCCGATTTTATAGTTATAGACAGTGAGGGGACATACAAAAAAAGCAGCGGCCTTGCGGGCTTCGCATGGAAGATCAATACCAAGGATTATGATACGCCTCAGGTACAGAAAATCGCATGCGTAGAGCCAAAGGAACTTCCTGAGAGATTCTGGGAGGATTATGATTCAGGAAATCCAATCATGGACAGGAGCAGGGTTGACAAGCAATGGAGAAACCTCTACATCCCGTTGGACGAATACGGAATAGCACAGTTCTCAATGAAAACCAGGATCCCAGGAACATATGATTTCGAGTTATGTGGCATTCTTGACAACGACTATTCCAACAAGAAGGATTACAGCGGAAACGGAAGCGTTACTGTTGATGTGCCAGAGCTTGGACTGGTAGTTATTGATACTAAATGCGAAGATATCTCCCTTGGAGCAAAATCACACTACAGAAAATGCCAATGGATAATGGAATTTTCAAACGGCACTGCTTTCAACTGCTGGGAAGGAAGGCCATTCAGTGACATGAACACTACTGACGGGCAGGTCAAGGAGGGAATGTTCGAGATCCTTGTCGAGAAAGAAGGGATAAAAGAATATTTCATAGTCGATGCACCGATGAGATTATGTAACATGGGCGCATGCGGCTGTGGATTTGGACCGTACATCACAGTGTCTGTCTCAGAAGGCAGTCCTGCCACGATTTCAATAGTGAAAGTGAATGAGGATTACTATGATTATACCGGCGATGGAGATCCTATAGTAGTCACATACTGATAAAAATCAGATCGATTTTTAATCATGCCAGGATTATTTTCCAGATATGACAAATCAAAATATTATGCTGGGATTAGCCTTGACGCTCATCCTGCTCAGTGGATGCGTGGCAGAACAACCAGCAGAGCAGAATGAGGATACAGTTGCTACAACATATTCCCTTGATGATGTTTCAGGACATGATTCTGAAGAAGACTGCTGGATGGCGATAAATGGCAAGGTATATGACGTTACTGACGCCATAGGTCCGCACCCCGGAGGAGAAGCGATACTCAAAGGATGCGGAATCGATGCAACAACCATGTTTGAAGGTAAACCTCATTCTCAAAATGCCCATGACTGGTTGGACAACTATTACATCGGTGAGCTGGAAAATTGAGTGAGGCATTAACTGAGATTTTTACTTTATTTTTTTTAGTTCACAGAATGAGAACTTATGAATGACATTCTGTCATATTCTTCTTTTCTAGACCGCATCAGCTGCCTCATATTAATCACTTTGGATGCAGAGAAACTTACCAAACAATTCATTAATAAAAAGAGTTGCTCCCGCCGGGATTCGAACCCGGGTCCTCAGAGTTCCCTCAAACTTTTAGCATGTCAGTTTTGATCTAACTTTTCCTAAAAGTTTGCTGAGAGTCTGATATCCTTGACCGGGATGTCCGACCTCTTGGTTTTGTTTTCCTCAGGGCTTTTTGGTTGAGCTTTTTGCCCTTAGAAGGACGCAGTCCAAAAAGGTCACTAGACTACAGGAGCTTAGAAGATACATTTGAGAAAAAGAATTTATAAATTACTCTTCTTCTGCGAATTTCTTGATTGCTTCAAAGTTCTCGACGATGAGTCTTGCCTTTCCTTTTCCGAACTTGAATGCATATTGGTCATCTTCGTCTCTCTTGAGAACAATGAGCTTGTTTCCCTTAAATTCATCGAAAGCTACAATTGACATAGTTTCACCTAGCTGAACATTTATGCATAGAACTTATAAAAGTAAGGAA
>CAZYZZ010000169.1:0-2162 GCA_964651995.1 Microcaldota archaeon | reverse complement strand
TGTGAAACATTTATTAGTCTTCATTTAAAACCTTACCTCATGAAGGTTCTCTCAAGCGTATTATCCTCAATCAAGCCGTCTAAAAAGGAACTTGCGGCAGAATTGGAAACAGCATCCACTCTGCTTGCTACGATCCAAAAGCATTCGCCCAAAAAATGCGAGGTCGTCCTCACAGGTTCAATGGCCAAAAAAACATTCCTTCGAGAGAGCAGGGATATTGACGTCTTTGTCCTCTTTGACAGATCCACTCCGCGTGAAAAGCTTGAGGAGCACATGAAGAAAATCCTGAAAAAGGCTTTCCCATCGGTTGGCTATCAGGTGAGCTATGCAGAGCATCCATACCTTCGCTTCCACTATGAAGGGCGGAAGGTCGACCTTGTTCCTGCATACAAAATATCAAAATCATCAGATATGAAAAGCGCAGTCGACCGCTCTGTCCTCCATACAAAATATATCGTCAAGTCCCTGAAGAAAGGCCAGCGCGATGAGATTCTTCTATTGAAAAAATTCCTGAAATCCAATTCGCTCTATGGCGCAGAAATCAAGGTCAAGGGTTTCTCGGGCTATCTCTGCGAGCTTCTGATAATAAAATACGGGACATTCTCAAAACTGCTTCGGGCAGCAGCCAAATGGGATGAGGTCTTCATAGATCTGAAGAAATACTACAGCCCAAAGCAAAAGCTAGATGCAAAAAAGCGCTTTGGATTTTTTGTCGTTATTGACCCTACTGACAGGAACCGCAATGTCGCAGCAGCAGTCTCAAGATCCAGCTTCAGGAGTTTTATATCTGTTTCAAAGAAGTTTCTCAAGTCTCCCAGTGAGAAGTTTTTCTTCAGAACTCCAGAATCATTTGAGCAAAAGGTCAGGAAATCCTCAAAGGGAGGAAAGCTCTATGTTCTTTCCATGCCAAGGCCTGATGTTGTGGATGATATCCTCTGGGGCCAGATATACAAATTAAACAGGCAGCTCAAAGAACATCTTGCTGATTTTGATCCCAAACAAATAATTGCAGATGACAGCCGCCATGTTGTCCGCCTTGCAGTTATTCTTGGCACTTCCAAACTGCCTCCAAAGATGCTTATTGCAGGTCCTCCTCTAAAGATGAAGGAGAGGGCCAGGGATTTCAAAAAATCAAGGAAAGGAGCAAAGTTCATCACAAAGAAAAACAAGCTGTTTGCAGAGGTTAAAAGGCCTGTTACAAAAGCCGAGACAGCAATCCGGAATTTCTTCCAAAACTACTCAAAGACCAAGTCGCATCTGGCATATTCCAATGAAATGATTCTGGTTGAAAAAAAGCCCTAATATTAACATTTATAAACACTTCTTATCACATAATAATACTATGAAAACACGTAGTTTGAAATCTAAAAAAACCAGTAGAAATCCTGTTAAAAAAGCAGCAGCTGCAGTAGTGCTTGCAACCAGCCTTGCATTTGGATGCGGAGGCCAGGAGCAGCATTGCCGCGATCTGGAAAATAATCCTGATTCAGGTCCTGTTGAAGTCGTTCCAACTTGTGATTCCCAGTCAGTTTCTGTTTCCTGCGAAAGTGGATCTTCAGAGAGGCTTTTGCGTACTGGCGATGAGCTTTCAGTAGAAACTCCTGATGGAACAAGTACAATTTTTGTAAATGATGTTCTCTCAGACACTTCTGGAAATGTCTATGTTGAAGTATCTGTTTATGATGAAAATTGCGAGCTTGTGGATATCGGAATTATTTCTCCAGACGATCCGCAGCCGCTCAATTCTGTAGGCCCAAGCATATTGTTCTCAGTCCAGTTCGGCGGAACTTCTGTTGACAAATGGGCACAGGTAGAAATCAGCCAGGCAGAATGCGATGTATGTGAAGGGGATACTCTTGAAGCATCAGGAGATGTCAACCAGGGAGAATCCCTTCTTATCAGGGATTTCAAAATCAGGCTTGATGATCTCTCAACCATTCCAAGCAACGAACCTCCATCTGCAGTCTTGTCTGTACTTGATCATATGGACAATGTTCTTGACCATGTTGAAATCCAGGAGGGCAGCTTCGAATCAATGGAGTTTGGTTCTACCACTCTGACTATTGCTGCAACTGAAGTTGCCGCAGGCTATACCTTTGGTGCAAAGTGGGCAAGCCTTTCAGTCACGCTTTGCCAAAACTAAATTTTTATTTTTTCTCCTG
>CAZYZZ010000168.1:0-2166 GCA_964651995.1 Microcaldota archaeon | reverse complement strand
CACCAAGACCAAAGGTCTATGTGCGAAATTATTCACTTTCCGACAGTCTGCCCCATCAATAATTAAGCTGTCCTGAAATAAAAATGTTACTTGGATTTTTCAGTGAGTTTTTACATTCTCCTCAGCTGTCTTATGAATCTTTTTTCAATTCCAGGGCGTTTTTCCTTTTTTATCCTCAAACGCCTCATTGCAGCACGTGTAAGCGCAGAAAGCCTGCAGTCGTCAAGTTCCTGCATCTGGCTCCTTATCTGGCTGCTTATCTCAACTGGCGTGTGAGGGCCTCTCAGCATGCTGGCGAAATCGATTTTCATCCACTCTACTGAGATGGAAATTGAACTTAGAATCTGCCCATCTTCATCGTGATACTCAGGAGTTCCTAATGACTTGAAAGCTGCATATGCAATCCTGTCACCAAGGCCTCCTCCAAAGAAAGGTTTCTTCAATGTTTCTTTTCTTGCTGATTTGATAATATCATAGACGAATGCTGGTGGTGTGCAGGTAAACAGAAGACTGTTGATCAAAAGGAAATGCCAGTCAGCCCTCATATCAGGGATCTTGTGCAGGTGCACATGTTTTGGATATCTCATAGCCGCTTGTGGATAGGGAGATGGGAATACTGCTTTCTCCTGGTTTGCGACAAAGAAAAGAACATCCACGTCTTGCGGCTTGTGGATGCCGTAAACAGCCCCACCGCATAAGGCAAAGGCAAAATGTTCATTCTTTTCGGTAGTCTTTGCAAGCCATTCAAAGAATTCTGATTTCCATTTTCCTGCAAGTTTTTCGCACCGGCCGAGGACTGATGGGATTGTAGGCTTGTCCAAAGCCTCAAAATCCCCCATTGGAGGGTAAAGAAATGCTTTTGAGAAAAATGGTCTGCCCTCTTGATCCATAATTAGTCTATATGCAAATGTGTTTTTAAATGTATAAATAAGATTAACGATACTTCAACACAACAAAAAGATGGTCCTTGTCATAGGGCTCAAGCTTCATTTTTTCCAGAATCTCGAAATGCTTCTCCAGTTTTTCCATAACCTCGGTAAACACAACATTAGGAGCTTTTGTCACATCAATGCTCTGGCTCTTGATGCAGAACATTGCAATTCCGCCAGGCGCAAGGAACATCTTTGCATTCTTAATGAGGATATCGTCCTGGTCAGGCTGGGCTACATCCTGGTAGATGACCTCAACCTGTCCTACTTCCTCATATTCTTCTGGTTTTTTGGCATTTGCATGTATTGGAATGACATTTTCCCGCCTCTCCATGTTTTTCAGGAAAAGCTTCATGCACTGGTGGGCGATCTCGACTGAATAGATCTCGCCATCATCACCTAGGATATCAGAGAGATGTGATATTGTAGTTCCAGTTGATGCTCCGAGGTAGAGAACTTTGCTTCCGCTCTTGAATGGAAAGGTCTTGAGACCTTTTTTCATTGCACCGCAAAGCTTGCTTCGAAATGGGTCCCACTCACGGTATTCCTTTCCGTCTTTTTTGATCAGTTTCTCGCCGTAGACCTTCTTTCCGGGATCTGCATTTATAGTGGCAAATGATCTGCCGAGAGAATAAACTCCATAATAAGACATACAGGTTTCTTTCAAAAGAAGAGTTTTAAACCCCAGTTGGCCCGAAAGATAGCTTTTAATAGTATTGTATATACCAAAGTGATACCGTTGCATCCAAATTTTACATTTAATACCATGGGTTTCAACAAGGTAAGGTGTATGACATGGTCACAGTATTTGACGTAGAAGCAAATAAGCTCATTGAAAATGCAGCTTTGAAATTGAAAGATATGAAGATAGAAAAGCCACCATTCGTTGGCATTGTTAAGAGCGGAGCTCATGCAGCAAGGCCTCCAGAAAATGATGATTTCTGGTATATCCGATGCGCATCCGTCCTCAGACAGATATATGTTCACAACTCTGTCGGAGTTCAGAAGCTTCGAAAACACTATGGTGGAAGAAAAAGAAGGGGCGTGAGACCCGAAAAACATGTTGATGCAGGCGGATCCACAATCAGAAAAGCAATGCAGCAACTGGAAAAGGCAGGACTCCTTGTAAAAGAAAAGCAGGGAAGAGTGCTCAGCGCAAAAGGAAGAGCATTCATGGACAGTATTGCCAAAGAGTGCGTCTGAAATGGATGAGGAAGAAGAGATCAAGAAAAAGCGT
>CAZYZZ010000167.1:0-2173 GCA_964651995.1 Microcaldota archaeon | reverse complement strand
TTGTTAAGTTTAAAAATTGTTTCCGCCACATTTTTCCTATGCCTGAGAAAAAAACAAAGTTCATTGTAATTGCTGGTTCAATCATGTCTGGCCTTGGAAAAGGCATCGTCTCTTCTTCTATCGCAAAACTCCTCCAATCAAGAGGATACAAAGTAGTCCCTGTAAAGTTCGACGGGTACCTGAATGTTGACTGCGGAACAATGAATCCATTCAGACACGGAGAAGTGTTTGTACTTGATGATGGAACAGAAGTTGACATGGACTTTGGAACATATGAGCGGTTTTTGAATCAGTCACTGACAGGAATATGCTCGATTACTGGCGGAAAGCTCTTCAAGACAGTTCTGGAGAAAGAGAGAAGAGGAGACTATCTTGGGCGCGATGTGCAGATTGTCCCGCATCTGACCGATGAGATCAAAAGACGGGTTGCAGAAGCTGCAACAGATGCAGATATTGTTCTGATTGAGATCGGAGGGACAATAGGAGATCTTGAAAACGGATATTTTGTCGAAGCAATGAGGCAGCAGAATTTCGAGCGGGACAACATGGCATTTATCCAGCTCACCTATGTTCCAAGCTTAAGTCCCGGAGAGCAGAAGACAAAGCCAACCCAGCATGCAACAAGGCTTTTGCAGAGCCTTGGAATCCAGCCTGATATTATTGTTGTGCGTGAGCAGGAAAAATTAACAAGTGAATCAAGGAGAAAGATAAGCACATACTGCAATGTTCCGGAAGAAGCAGTATTTGATGATCCACTTCTCCAGACAGTTTACCAGCTTCCGATAGTTCTTGAGAAGCAGGGTCTGTATGATGTGCTTGCAAAGAAGCTTGATCTGAGGAAAAAAGAGGCAGACCTGAAAACCTGGCAAAAGAAGGTAAATCAGATAGTGAGGCCAAAGGAAAAGCCGCTCAAGATTGCAATTGTCGGTAAATACACTGCAGTAAAGGATGCCTATGTCAGCGTGAAGGAGGCACTGGTGCATGGTGCTGCTGCGCTCAACTGCGGGCTTGAGATAGGATGGATTGAGGGAAGCGACCTTGAGAGTATGGATAATGTCACTCCCACTCTTTCAGACTATGATGGAATTGTTGTGCCAGGCGGATTTGGAACAAGGGGAATTGAAGGAAAGATAAGGGCAATTGAATATGCACGGAAGAACAATGTTCCCTATCTTGGACTTTGTCTTGGGCTCCAGCTGATGGTAATTGAATATGCGCGAAATGTCTGCGGGCTTGCTGGTGCAAATTCAAGGGAATTCGACAAGAAAACACCGCACCCGGTAATTGACTTTCTTCCAGAGCAGCAGCAGATATCAAAGATGGGAGGAACTCTGAGGCTTGGTGCCTATGACTGCAAGCTGAAAGAGGATACAATATCTCAAAGAGCATATGGAAAGAGCACTGTGTCAGAAAGGCACAGGCACAGATACGAAGTGAATACTGAATATGTGAAGACACTTGAAGATAAGGGGCTTGTGATTGCAGGAACCTATCCGAAAAACAACATTGTTGAGATTACAGAATGGAAAAAAGGATTTGGAGTAGCTTCACAGGCACATGTTGAGCTCAAGAGCAGGCTTGAAGCACCAGCTCCGCTATTTGTAGAATTTTTGAAGGCAGCGCGGAAAAAATAAAAATAATTTATGCGAATCCTGTCCATGATTACTGATGAACTGCAGGATCTGGCAGATCCTAAAAAAGCAAAGCAGCTCTCCAGATATTTCAAAACAGGGAGAGGAGAGTATGGAGAAGGCGATGTTTTTCTTGGATTGAGGGTTCCTGACATAAGAAAGATTGCAAAGGGATATACCAGCCTGAGCCTGGGAGAGCTGGAAAAACTTCTTGGAAATGAGATCCATGAATACCGGCTCGCGGCACTGCTGATTTTAGTTGAAAAATTCAAGCGCGCAGATGAAAAGGAGAGAAAGAGAATCTACGAGTTTTACCTGAAAAACACTGATGGAATTGACAACTGGGACCTGGTTGATCTCTCGGCACACGAAATTGTAGGGAGATACCTTCTTGATAAAAAGCCGGATGCGCTCTACAGGCTTGCCAGGTCAGGAAATATGTGGGAGAGGAGAATTGCAGTCCTTGCAACATACACTTTTATCAGGAACAATAGGTTTGATGAAAACCTGAAAATTGCAAAAATGCTTTTGTATGATGAGCA
>CAZYZZ010000166.1:0-2183 GCA_964651995.1 Microcaldota archaeon | reverse complement strand
GAGTAATATGACCACTAAACAAAAACAACATAAGAAGAGAGGTGCGTTCACTGCAATTGCAGAAATACTTGCAACACGGCAGCCAGAGCTCAAGAAAAAGCTGAAGCTGGCAGACATGAGCGACAACCCGGTGGAGTTTCTTGAGAAAGTAGTCAGCTCAACAGTCTTCATGTCAATAGGACTGATAATACTCACATATCTTCTGCTTCTGGACCCGCTCTCATATAATCTCAAAGTGGACATTGTAATGTTTATCGTGATGATTATAGCTCCGCTGATAATCATCCCGCTTATATTATTCTCATATCTTATGCTGCTTCCTGAGGCAACCAGGATAAAGAGACAGAAGGAGATGGACTACGAGATTGTCTTTGCAGGAAGACACATAGTAATCGCATTGAAATCCGGTATGCCCCTCTTTGATACCTTTGTCGGCACTTCGAAGGGATATGGTGCTGTGAGCAAGGAATTTGCAAGAATAGTCGACAAGGTAATTCTTGGGGTTCCGACAACACAGGCAATAAGGGAGACAGTACAGTACAATCCATCAAAATACTTTACAAGAATGCTGATACAGATCGCAAACTCACTTTCAAGCGGTGCTGATGTTGGAGATTCGCTTGAGAATGTTCTTGACCAGATTTCTAAGGAACAGCTGATCTCGCTAAAGGAGTACAGCCAGAAACTGACTCCGATTGTCATGTTCTACATGGTATTTGGAATCATAGTTCCGTCTCTTGGAATAGTGCTTGCAACAGTAGTGTTCTCTGCCATCAGCGGAGGCAACTTTGGATTTTCATCCGGGATTTTAGTCATTGCATTTATCATAATCGCACTTGTGCAGTTCCTGTTCTTGGGCTTCATTGAAAGCTCCAGACCGAAGTATCTCATATAGGTGTTCTACATGTCAAACGATAGCTTATTTGAAACAGCCGGAAGGGTCTTCTTTACAAGAGACCATATCAAACGCCTGGAGAGAGACATCAATATAGCGGGAGTCAATATGCCTGCAGACTCATTTGCAGGCTACGTTGCACTGAATATCATCATAGTCACTATTTTCCTTACATTGCTGATACTTTTATTCCCGCCGACAAACAACCTCCTCACAGAGATAATCAGCGAGTATATTGAGCTGCCTTTTGTACTGATTGCAGTATTTGTCCTGATCATTTCATTTATGGTCAGCTATATCGTGACCATGGCACTTTTATCAACATACCTGGTCATGAAGGCAGATGAGCGAAGAGCCAAGCTTGAGACCTCACTTCCTGATTTCCTCATGCTCGTTGCATCGAACATCAAGGCAGGAATGGCGCTGGACCAGGCAATGTGGTATTCTGCAAAGCCGGAGTTCCAGGTGCTTTCGGTTGAGGTAAAGAAGATAATCAAAAGCTCATTTAGCGGTGAAACCCTTGGAGACACTCTTGAGGCACTAAGTGCCAGATTTGATTCGAAGGTCTTCAAAAGGACAATACTCCTCCTCAAGCAGGCATCTGCAACAGGAGGTGAACTTACAGATGTTCTTGAGAGAACATCTGAAGATGTCCGAAATACTATAATCATGAAAAAGGAGATTGCAGCTTCCCTTGTGCTCTACGAGATATTCGTGCTTTTTGCAGCAATTGTCGGAACTCCGTTCCTGTTTGCAGTTGCATCAAAGCTTGTCCAGGTCTTTGAAAAGATAGGGCCTCAGGTAGGCGGCGGAGTTTCCGGAGACAGCGGCGGTCCGTTTACGACATTCTCAAATGTCGGTTCATTCTCAGGGCCGGTCATAAGTTCAGCGGAATTCTTCTGGTTCAGTATTCCGACAATATTCATAACCGCACTGATCTCATCATTCATAGTCAGTGTAATAAAATCAGGCTCCAAGAGCGCAGGGATGAAGTACTTCCCATTCGTTCTCATTGCAGCATATTTCGTTTATTGGTTAGTAATAAATGTAGTTGATTCGCTGTTTGCAGCGATCGCTTAGGGGATTTTATGAAAGATTTACTAAAATCAGGTGGATATAAGAAGGGGCAAGCAGTGATGGAATACCTCATCACATATGGTCTTGCTTTGTTTGTTATTTTGATCGTACTTGCAATCCTAGTTGCAGTAGTGTTGCCTTCTTTGCAGGCACCAGAAACATGCCAGTTTACTCAGCCAGGATTTGGATGTAGCACAAAAAAACATGTTGT
>CAZYZZ010000165.1:0-2265 GCA_964651995.1 Microcaldota archaeon | reverse complement strand
GGGAGGATAACTGGTCGCCTTGCCAGCGCAGAGATGCGCTGGCCTATTTCTGCTTACTTTTCTGGTGCAAAGAGATTATTAGGTTTCACGAGGTAAACATATAGAAAAAGAAAGGTGGCCAAAATATAACAGGTTCAATGCCCACCTTCAAATCCAGAGGCATACTCATGATCGAGATAGATGGATCAAAAGGCGAAGGCGGCGGTCAGATAATCAGATCGGCGCTCAGCCTTGCATCGATAACAGGAAAAAAAGTCAGGATTTTCAATATCCGCGCAGGTAGAAGCAATCCAGGATTAAGGCCGCAGCACATGATGGCATGCAATTCAGTGAGAAAAATATGCAGGGGCGCTCTTGAGGGCGCTGAGATCGGAAGCACGGAACTGGTATTTTCTCCTGGAAAGATAGTCGGCGGAAAATATGAGTTCAATATTGGAACTGCAGGCTCAACCGTTCTCGTTGCACAGACAGTTCTGCCGATTCTGATTAATGCAGAGAAGAAAAGTCATGTCAGGATCATTGGCGGGACTCATGTGATAAAGGCCCCAAGCTATGATTATT
Organism: Microcaldota archaeon; assembly: GCA_964651995.1. Taxonomy (GTDB): domain Archaea; phylum Micrarchaeota; class Micrarchaeia; order Anstonellales; family Bilamarchaeaceae; genus Bilamarchaeum. Next base: position 1,704 of record CAZYZZ010000165.1, on the reverse strand, counting down.
TTGAAAAGGTGTTTGTTCCTGCTGCTGCAAGATTTGGAATAAAGATTGAATGCAGAATGATAAGAACAGGTTTTTACCCCAAAGGCGGGGGGATAGTTGAATTTTCAGTAGAGCCGGCAGAAATGCAGGGATGCTGCTCATGGAAATCAGACGATGACATTGCAGTGATCATAAGACTTGCAGGGCTTGAGCAGAGCATTGCGATCCGTGAAAAAAAGATATTTGTACAGAACGAAATTGAAAATGTGCAGATTCACGATGATCAGTCACTTTCTGTTGGAAATGCAGTAACCTGCTTCAAGGGACTTCGTGGATCCTATGTTCTTGGAGAAAAAGGAAAGAGGGCAGAGATTGTTGCAAAGGAAGCGCTTGATAACCTGAATAAGGAAACTGCAGAAGTGGACCTGCACCTTGCAGACCAATTAATTATCTATGGAGCGCTTGCAAAAGGAGAAACAGAATATTCTACAAGTGAAATAAGCAATCATCTTCGGACAAACATCGATGTAGTATCAAGATTTTTAGAGAGGAAAATTGAGATAAAGGAAAATAAGGTCAGGATTTGCTGATCTGCTCAAGCTGCAGTATTGATCCGTTCCTGTGAAGCTCTACTACATAATAAGAATCTGCAGTCTGGGAATTCCAGACAACTTCCCATGAATTGTTATTCTCATTTACATATGGGATTGCATTCTGGTTTGCCTGAAGATATGTTCCGACAGCATCTGTTCCTTCAAATGTATGGGATGCTATGATTGCTTCTTCGGAAAATGCAATATTGCAGATTCCTTCGCTGCAGACAACGCAGTTTTTGGTAATTACTTCGGGGGGCTGGGGAACAAAGTTCTGAACAGGATAGTTATAGTAAATGTGAGAGCGCTCAGGACATTTTGTTTCAGGCGCATTTGTTACTTTTGCCTTGACCTCAAAATATTTTCCGCCAGCCTCATTATAATGAGATGAAATATCCATGATTCCGATATCCGCATAGGGATATTTGCTCTCTAAGTCCTCCATCACAAAGTTGCTGGCATCTGCTTCAACAACATTGACATTGAAGAACCGAACTGCCATAACCAGAAGTGCAACAATTGCAACTAGCACCACAATTAGCAGTAGTTCCCGCCGAATTCCCATAAGGAGGTTAACGACCTAAAATTTTTATTCCTTCCCATCGGCAATCAGGAGAATTGCCTCGGCAATATCTCCGCTGGTCTTCTCAAGCGCGGCCTTTGCTTCTTCCTCGCTGCAGCCAGCCTGTTCCATGACCATATTCACATCCTCAGAAGAAGTTTTCTCCTCAACCTGGACAGTACCGGTGATCTGGAATGATTCCTGGCCCTGCATGGTGATCTTTACTACCTGAGGATTCAGGATAGTCATTTTTTCTGACTCGGTCTCAATTACCACAGAAGTAGCTGGGATATCATCTGATTGGATTCCCATTTGTTTCATCATAGCCTGCATTTTTTTTGGATCCATTCCGCCAGGTATCATTTTATCCCCCGATAAAATCAGTTGAAAGTCTCGCCACGCTCAGACTTTCGAATTTCAACTCTTCGCATCTTTGTGATTTTCTTGAGTCTTGAGAACAGTCTTGATGAAAGCCTTCCGAAAACAACGTCCTGGATGATCTCATCATATGGCTTTTCCTTGATTGCTGCATGTGTTTCTTCAACAAGAACTTCCCGAAGGTTCCTTCTT
>CAZYZZ010000164.1:0-2272 GCA_964651995.1 Microcaldota archaeon | reverse complement strand
AATACCCTCTTCCACGTGCCTGATAGCGGATGTGCTTTCCAACTTTCATCCCGCCAATGTTAAATCCTGCAAACGGATTTCTTCCTGTTAAGAAAAGTGAGCCTGATAAAAGTGAGAAAATGATAATAAGCGGAAGGCAAAGAGCTGGGGTTGCAGACATGGGCTCTGGAGGCGGACAGTACTCAAGAGTATCGATTGCCGGCATATATTTCTCTTCGTTGAGAGTAGCTGGAATTGTTGTTGAAGAGGCTCCAAGACCTAAAGGGATTTCATCAACAGAAGTTGCAGATGTTTCTATGTTTGAATAATTTGTACATGCTTCAAAGCCACAGACCGGAGACGCTGGATCGCAAAATGGACAATAGAGGATCTTGAAATTAATGCATCCGGATTTCCTTGAATTAAAATCAAATATGGCAGACCCTTCATCATCAGTATAAACACGATATAGATCATTGAGCCCGGTTGCATTCGACATCTGGACAAGAAGAACAAAGTCATTCACTGGCTGCCTTGTGGGACTTACAGAAAAGTTTTCATAATACACATAAATCTCAAGAAGCCCTGCATCCTCATCCATACTGGTCAGGATATTTGCATCAGAGGCATTCTCAAGTTCCTCACAGGAAATGCATTCGGCAGACAGCGCGCCACAAAAGAGCAGCAAGATGAAGAGTAAACGTCTCATGCTGAAGATTGAAATTAGTAAATTTATAAATTAGCCTGTTTTTCAAAATAAAGAAAACGTTTAAATGTATAAGTTAGAAGAAGTAGCATGCAGTTCTGGAGACTTGGATTATTGCTATTTTTGATAGCTCCTACTGTTTTTGCTGTTGAGGAGATAGATTTGACCATTGCAGTTCCAGGAGTTGCAATGATAGTGATCGCAGTCCTGGTAATAGCACAAATGATGGCAACTGCAACTTCAAATCCAAGACTAACTGCATGGTCAAAGAGAGAGATTCAGGAATTTATCGTAGGAATTCTTCTTGTTGCAATAATAATCGCCTTCTTTACAGGAGGTGTTCCAGGAGTCAGCATTGCACTGACTGGCAATGCGGATTATTCTGAAGCAGCTCAGACAATTCTGGATGGATGGATAGGCGGGTACACAAGCGCATTCGAATACATCATAATTGCAGCAAGCAGGATAAGGGCAGCTGCAACATATGCTCCATACCTCAACATTCCACTTTGGTATGTCTCAATCAACTATTCAACAAACCCGCTTGCAGGAATCGGCATATTATTAGGTAGCTTGAATATGGCCACTTCCGGACTTACTAATGCAATCTTCATTGCAGAAGGAATAAGAATGATGATTGGATTTATGAAGGCAACAGGGCCAACGGTACTTCTTCCAGTTGCATTTATTGCAAGGCTTATCCCATTTACAAGAAAAACAGGAAACACTCTGATCTCTATTGTAATTTCCGGAATGGTATTTCTTCCGTTTGGAGTAATTTTTGCAGATGTTCTAAACAGTTCAATAGATATGCCAAACCCGACAATGGATACAGATAACCTGACTGCAAAACCATGGGCAATGACAGTATTTGAGCCAATGTGCCAGACAAAGCCACTCAGATTGTTGCTCTCACTAACAGATCCATTATTTGCACTTGTAGTATGCCTCCCTCTTTATCTTATTCCAGTTGCAGGGCCAGGACTATTTGCTGCATGTTTCCCGGTTGTGCAGAATGTTGTATATCCTATCATTAATATCGTCTTCCAACTTGCTGGCGCAGCTTTGATGCTTGCTTGGGAAGGACTTTTCGGAACAACTTTAGGTGCACAAGGATATGTTGATGATGTTTGGGGAGAATTATACCCATTCTTAAGGGATGTTAACAACCTCGTATTGGTTGGATATCTTGATTTCGTATTCATCGGAATAGTGACAATGGCAGGAGCTAGAAGCATTTCGTCAGTACTTGGAGGAGAATGGTACATGGCAGGAGTTCAAAGATTGATATGAGGCTTGCACTGTTCTTACTTTTTGTATTCGGACTTTCGTTCCAGGCATCGTGTTTGGATTTTGTCGATGCTCCAGAAGTTGTGCTTGCTGAGCAGGGAACAAACATTGTCCTGGTTTTCATGCTCACTGCAATCATTATCGCATCAGCATACATGATTGGAAGAACAATCAACAAAGTAGACTATGTGGTGTTTGCAAAAGACGAGGCATATCATCTTGGGTTTTCACTGCTTGCACTTCTTGGAATTGGAGGAGTTCTGGTATTCTCATGCTATGCAATGGACATGTTCTACG
>CAZYZZ010000163.1:0-2305 GCA_964651995.1 Microcaldota archaeon | reverse complement strand
GAGACTGTGACTCTAAAGGATTTAGTGATAATATTGGCGCAGGGCGGTTTCCTGAAACTGGCAGTTGCCTTGCTGATGCAGTATTAAGTTCAAGGGACTTGAATGCGCGGTCAGTCATATCAATAAGTGTTTTCCTCTCACTGCCTTCAAATGGAAGCTTGGATGCTGTGTGGAGAACCTCAGGAAGAATGGCAACTGCATCAGGGCTTGTCCCATGGGCATCCAGAAATTGCAGTACTGCTGCTTTCATGGCAAATGGATGATTCTCGGAGCTGGCCCACTGCTTAAGTTTTGACCATGCATCCTTTGAGCTGCCGCCTTTTGCAATGGATTTTGCCTTATCCGCAAGGCTTTTTATTTCGGACATAGAGATAAATATAGGTACTAACTTTAATTTATGTATCTGTTTATTTTGAGGGATTAATTATGGATTTCAAAAAACCACAGTTCACAAAGATTAGTGACTATATTTGGGAAATTTCAAAAGATTACAAACAAGGGATGAGGGTTCCTGCCAGAATCATTGCCAGCAAAAGGGTTCTTGACCAGATGGATGATCATGTCTATGACCAGATAACAAATGTAGCAACACTTCCTGGAATTGTCAATTATGCATACTGTATGCCCGACGGCCATTCCGGATACGGATTTCCTATTGGCGGGGTTGCTGCAATGGATACCGAAGAAGGGGTGATCAGTCCTGGAGGAATTGGATTTGACATCAACTGCGGCATGAGGCTTATCAGGACAAATCTTACAATCGATGAGGTCAGGCCAAAACTCCACGAACTTGTTGACACGCTGTTCAGGAGGATACCTGCCGGAGTCGGAGGAAAAAGCAGGATGAGACTTTCTTCCCAGGAATTCAAGCAGGTAATGGAGAGGGGCTCGAGATGGTGCATCGAAAAAGGACTTGGATGGGAGGAAGACCTTGAGAGAACAGAAATGAAAGGCTCTGTTGAAAGTGCTGATTCAAGCAAAGTAAGCGAAAAGGCAATAAAAAGAGGCCTTGGACAGGTCGGAACTCTTGGATCAGGAAACCATTATCTTGAGATTCAGCATGTCAAGGAAGAGAACATAGAAGACAGCGAACTTGCAAAAAAATGGGGATTGTTCCCGGACCAGGTGGTTGTAATGTTCCACTGCGGAAGCAGGGGATTCGGCCACCAGGTTGCATCAGACTATCTTAACCTATTCCTTGATGTCATGCAAAGCAAATACGGAATAAAGATCCTCGACAGGGAGCTTGCATGTGCGCCATTCAGGTCAAAAGAAGGGCAGGATTATTTCTCTGCAATGAACTGCGCGGTGAATATGGGATTTGCAAACAGGCAGGCAATCCTGCATGAAGTCCGTGAAGGATTCGCGGGCGTATTTGGAAAAAGCGCAGAGGATCTTGAGATGCACCAGATATATGACATATGCCATAACCGTGCTTCGGTTGAAAAGCACAAAGTGGGCGGAGAGATGAAAGAGCTCATAGTCCACAGAAAGGGAGCAACTGCAGCATTTGGTCCAGGAAGAGAGGAGATTCCAGAGCTTTATCGAAACGATGGACAGCCGATACTCATAGGCGGGAGCATGGAAACAGGATCATGGCTTCTTGCAGGAGTAGACAGTGCAGCAGACACCTGGTTCACAACAGCGCATGGATCCGGAAGGGTTATGAGCAGAGCCCAGGCAAAAAGGACATACAGGGGAGAAGAGCTCCAGAAGAACATGGAGAAAAAAGGAATCTACATCAAGGCAGTCTCATTCAAGGGCCTTGCAGAGGAAGCAGGCGGAGCATACAAGAAGATAGACGAAGTGATTGATTCTGCAACCAGTGCCGGAGTCTCGAGGAAAGTTGCAAAGCTTGTTCCGATCGGAAACATCAAGGGATAAAATGTCATATAGATTCATTGACGGGGTCGCAATTGCAGATGTCACTTTCGAAGCAACAGGTAGCACTCTTGAGGAGCTCTTTGAAAGTGCTGCAAAGGCAGTCACCAATTCAATGGTTGATGATCTTGGCACAATAGAGGAAAAGACAACAAGAAAGATATCCCTCTCCGGAAAAGACCAGGAGAGATTATTGCATAACTTCATGCAGGAGCTTTTGTTCTACAAAGATGCTGAAGGCCTCGTTTTTAGCAAATATACAATCAAGATAACCGGAAATTCACTTGAGGCAGATCTTGTTGGAGAGGAACTTGACCAGGAGAAGCACGAGTGGATAACAGATGTCAAGGCAGTGAGCTGGCACATGTACAAGGTTGAAAAAACAGAAGAACCGAATCTTCGGAGTACGGAAGAGGTAATAGGT
>CAZYZZ010000162.1:0-2308 GCA_964651995.1 Microcaldota archaeon | reverse complement strand
CCCTGATAAGATATAATATCGGAGACCTTGCAAGTTGGGGAGGGGAATGTTCATGCGGAAGGAGCCTCCCCGTTCTCAAATCAATAGAGGGCAGATGCGATGACATGATAACATTGCCCAGCGGAAGAAAGATAACGCCGATGACAATTCTTGTAGAGTACAGGGGGAACATATACAAAGGGATTTCAGAATATCAGATAATCCAGGAGAGGCCGGATCTGTTTGTTGTAAAAGTAGTACCAACCAAAGACGGATTTAAAAATGAAAAAGAGATGAGGGATAGGATAAAGGAAGCCTGTTTTGGCGAGGATGTCACTGTTGAAATAGAGCTGGTTGATAAGATTAAAAAAATAGGAACAAAACAAAGAAGAGTTATTTCAAAAGTCAGTTGCTGACATAAGTTGCATCTATTGCAACTTGTGCTGCATCGCGAACCCTCTGATCAGGATCACTCTCAAGAAGCCTCTCAAGTACCGGTACTGCAGTTGTGGCAGTTCCGATGCGCGTGAGTGCATTTGCGCATCCAAGCCTTATATTCGCATCAGAATGTGCAAGGCCTTCTACCAGCGCAGATACTGCAACTGGTCCCATTTCACCAAGAACAGATACAAGACGTCTTCTCTCTGCTGCATCAGTAGTAGACAGTGCAGCAATCAATGGTGCTGGATTTCCAATTGCAACCAGGGCTTCCTGAGCATAATCAGTCATATCAGAGTCAGGAAGAGTGCGCATAAGAGGGGCTATTGATGATTCATCACCAAGAGTTCGAAGTGCCATGGCAGCAGACTGCCTCACTTCAACCTTTGAATCCTGAAGCTTTGATGTGAGAACCGGGGTTGCCCTCTTCACCTGCTTATCGCTTGGGTGAACCCTTCCGATTCCGCCAAGGGTCCAGGCAGCCCCCTGCCTGACTTTCCAGTATGGATCAGATAATGCTTCAATGAGCGGAGGAACAGCAGTGAGCATCTGAACATCCCTCTCATTTTGTTCAACCAGCTCTCCAAGTCCCCAGACAGCAGCTGCCCGAAGATCTCGGTCTTCATCCCCAAGTGCATGCAGCATTCCCGGAATAGCTGAATTGCCCATCTTGATAAGAGCCTGACTCTCTGCATCGAGTGAGCCGCTCTTGCTTTTTGCTGATCTTAGAATCGATAAAACTTTTGCCGTTGCCTGTGAATCCGGAGAAGAACCCCTTATATTTTCTAGCTGCGGAGCGCAACCAGACACAAACAATAATGCAGCTGCTCCAGCCCGCCCTAAAAATCGCCTTCTGTTCAATTTCATAAATACCCCACGAATTAATATATTTAGTAACGTTTAAAAGAACTGTTACTAGGTGGGAAAAGCTGGAAAAAAGAAAAAAGATTATTTTTGGTGCTGTCTCCTTCTGTAAATCACAAAGGCAAACACCAATATGAGAAGCAGTAGCAGCCAGAGCAGCCATGCGCCTATATCATCCAAAATGCTTGTTGGTGGCTTTTCCGGCGCAACCTGTGGCTTTACCAAGGCATCTACAGTAAGCGAATCCACTGTTTCTCCACCCTGAACAAGACTGAATGTGTATTTGCCCTCCATGTTCAGAGGAACTTTGATCTCTCCATTAGAGTCTGTCTTGCCATGGATTCTGCTTCCGTCAGGAAGGACAATCACGATATCGCATTCAATGCATGGATCAGTACCTTCCCTTGCCTTCACTATTCCAGGCTCACCTACAAATGCTGTTTCAGGGCCTTCAAGCTCTGGAACCGGCTCACAGACATGTTCTACGCAGACATACTGCTCAGGACATTCTGGACATCCTTCCTCGCCACATTCATATTCATTCCAGGTGTGGTTTTCTGCATATCCGCACTGTCCTGTGATCTCTTCGCATGATCCGCCTTCTGCACCTTCCTCGATATTGCAGAATTCAGTTGAATCACAGTCCTCATCAGAGGTACATTCAGATGTACATGAATTATCCTTGCAGATAAGGCCTTCCGGACAGTCTGCACTCGAGCAGCACTGGTATTCATTGCACTGGTGATCTTCTATCTCACCGCATTCGCAGTCAACAGGTTCGCACATGTTGTCAACGCAGTGCTCATTTTCTGGACAGTCAAGATCATCTCCACACTCAAGGTCGCAGAGAGGACATTCTATCAGATCTTCATAGAGCGTCTCTGTGAAGTATGCTGATTTCTTGACTGTGATCTTCACTCCGATTCCGCATCCTGGGAATTCGAATTCACCGTCTTCATTGGTTGTTCCTGCTTCAACTTCAGCAAGTGAAACTGCATGATCAACAAGCACGGTAAAGCCATCTTTT
>CAZYZZ010000161.1:0-2321 GCA_964651995.1 Microcaldota archaeon | reverse complement strand
CCATATCCGCTATTCCAAATGAGGTATGAAGATTTCTCACCGCAACTCCTACTACTGAAGTTGGTATCCCTTCTTTTGAAAATGCAATGCTCTGTGCGTCTGTGGTCCCAATATCACTAACACTATACTGCAGGTTTATCCTGTTTCTCTTTGCAATGTCCTTGAGCCAGTTGTTTATGCATCTGTTTCCAAGCATATCAGCATCCTTTATCGTTATGTAGGGACCACTGCCTACCTTTACTGTCTTCTTGTTTGCATCTGTTACGTCTATGACAACTGCCCAGTCAGGAGAGAGATGATATGCTGAGATCTTTGCTCCATAGAGTCCGATCTCTTCCTGGACTGTGAATACATAATATATGTCCTCCTTGGATTTTTTCAAGCGTTTTGCAAGCTCAAGAAGCATGTAGCAGCCAATCCTGTTGTCAACTGCCTTTCCAAGAACAATATTGCTCTTTCCAAGGGTGCAATATTTGCAATCTGCAAATGATACGTATGAACCAACATCAACGCCTTTTTTCAAGAGCTCTTTTTTTGTCAGGCCAGTATCAACAAAAAGGCTTTCCAATGTCGGGATTTCTTCGACATAAATTCCATGGCTCATTTCATGCGTGGTAATAATGCCGATAATCTTGTTTTCAATTGATACTTTCTGCCCGATCAGTGAGAGGGGCTCTATGCCACCTATTGTATGAATGCTGATCTTGCCGTCATTCTCTTTTTCTCCTATCCCGCTGACTACCATCCCCACTTCGTCCATATGGGCAGCAAGCATGACAGAGCTTCCACGGCCTTTTTTGTGCGCAATCAGGTTCCCGATCTTATCAATTTCGATTTCATCGACATATTTCCTGATTTCTTTTTCAAGCACCTTGCGAACTTCCATCTCCTTTCCGCTGATCCCTTCAGAATCAATCAATTTTTGCAATAGTCCGGCATTCATAATATCATCTCACGCGTGAACTTCTCCACAGTTCAAATACTTGCAAATATTTCCCCTATGTTTTACCTTTCTTTTCTCCTGCATGTGCAGTGCAGAATCAAGCACCTCTAAAAATTCATGAATTTCATCAGTTCCGACAATGTATGATGGAATCACCCTGATCCCCTTCTCACCTGTTCCAAGTACTACAACCCCCCTCTTGAGCATTTCAAGCACTATTGAATTGCGGGTTTTCCTGTCTGCCAGGTCAAATGCAAGCATCAGTCCGATTCCCCTCACATTATCCATGATCCTGTGTTCCTTTTCCATTTCTACAAGCCCTTTTTTCAGAAGAGCGCCCATGCGCTTGACATTTGAGAGCAGCTTTCTTTTCTTTATTGTCCTGATAGTCTGCAGTCCAATTGCAAGGTCGATTATGCTTCCTCCTCCCCATGTGCTTGAGAGAGCCCCTGGCTCGACATTGAATCTTTTTCTGTTTGCAATTGCCGCGCCAATCTGCAATGCCTTTGCACTGCTCATGAGGTCAGGAACAATCCCGAAATTCTCATATGCCCACCATTTTCCTGTTCTGCCGAGCCCTGCCTGGACCTCATCGCATATCAGGGGCACTCCATATTGCTTTGTTTTTTTTCGAAGTTCCCTCATCATCCTGGAATCTGCTACCCTGTATCCTCCTTCTCCCTGTATTGCCTCAATTATCACAAATCCGATTTTTTCAGCTCCTCCCTCCTGGTTAATCATTCTGACTAACTTTTCATGGGAGCTTGCATCAAATGGCAGGCGCTTTGCCGGAATCTCTAGCATATTTTTCTTATGGACTGACTTTGAATTTGTCATGGACAATGCCCCAAGAGTTCTTCCATGGAATGCTGATTCAAAGGAAATCCCGTATTTTGCACTGCTTCTGCTTCGAAGTGCTATCTTTATGCAGTTTTCAACTGCTTCTGCTCCTGAATTGACCAATATCGCAGCATCAAGCTCTCCTGGGGTTATCTTTGTCAACTCTTCAAGCATATCCACATGCTCTGGAACAGTAAAATCCTGTCCAGCAAGCTTTACTGGTGAAAATGATCCCAAATCCTTCAGGACCTCCGATATATCGGGATGATTATATCCAAGCGGATTTGTGCATATTTGAGACCCGAAATCAAGGTACCTATTGCCATCAATGTCATCGAAATAGCATCCAGAGCCCTCTCTGCTCTGAACAAAAGGATATGGTTCATTCCAGCCAATATTCAGCTTTTTTATCTTATCCAAGTATACTTTGGATTTCTTTCCAGGAATCTTTGACACTATTTTTATCCCCAAACAAATCACCTATTTATTGTCTATCTGAGCTCTTTGAAGAGTTCCAGAATAATCGACATAAATTGTT
>CAZYZZ010000160.1:0-2354 GCA_964651995.1 Microcaldota archaeon | reverse complement strand
TCAACAACTGTAGTTACTCTTGGAGAAGGAGAATCAACAACAGTGAGCGGAGTAACTGTCAAAGTGCTTGAGATCACCGAAGATGTCGGTGCATGCAGCGCAGCAGGCGGTGCAGTATCATGCACTGCTGACATGAGCGGAGTCAGTGCAGTTGTTATGCCAAACAATGCACCATCAGTTGAAGTAGCAGTTCCATATTCTGGAGACTACGGAAACCTGGTTGTGCTTGATACAGATGCAGCAGGCCTCAACACTGTCATTGCAGTTGGTGGAGATGCAGTAAACTCTGTAAGTTCAGAGCTTCTTGCAGACTCTCCAGTAGACTGGACTACAGAAACAAAAGTAGTCCGTGAAGTTTCTGCTGGAAAGATAGTTGTTGCAGGAGCAGAAGCATCTGACACCATGCAGGCAGGAGCAGACTTCCTTGCCCAGCTGCAGAACGCATAATTTTTTCTTTTTTATTTTCTTTTTATCTTCCGGTTGCAGCACTATTCCTTTCACAAACGCCTATTGAGTCCAGTATCGTCTGCCTTTCTGTAGGATCTATCCTCTCGCCAGTTGCAAGTGCTGCTCTAAAGTGCCTTGCGCAGTCAGCCCATCTCTCCTGTTCATAAGCTTCATATGCCTGCCTGATTTCCTCATTGTATGAGCCTCTGACCTGCCCTCCCCCATATCTTGCCGGATCAATTTCTGCTGCTCTTCTGGAATGAGTTGCAGCACCAGTCGTATCTCCTGATCTCTCAAGCATAACTGAAAGGTTGTGATGGACAAAAGCATCATTGTCATAAATTGCGAGCGCTCTTCTATATGCATCAATTGCTGGCTGCACTCTTCCTGCTCCTCTGTGATAATCGCCCTGCTCAACATGATACATGTATCTTGCCTCTGCATAGCTTAATCTGTGGATCATGTCGTATGCTCCATCAGCTGTTGCTCCGAACGTGCTGCTCTGAAGATCAACAATTGTATCTCTTCCTCCGATATTGACATATGGAACCATGTGGAAGACCCCTTCTGGCGCGCTGTTAAAGTGCACGATCAATGCTCCTCCTGCAATTCCGATCTCCTCAAGCATTGGAATAAGTGCATTTGCAAGATCAGTACAATCCCCTCCATCTGCAAAAGCCTCCTGTGCAGTTCTTGGAGCCCTGCCGCTCATATCAATTGCCGCAAGCCCTCCTGATGCTCCGGAATTAAGCATTGCATGAAGTTCACGGACCTGTTGCTCTGGGGTTCCGCTAAGGGATTCGACCATATCTCGCATTGCCGCATTCATCTCAAACGGATCGCTGCCGCGCACAGCTGCTCCCTGTTCTTTGGTTGGCGCTATTGAGAGATCAGTTTCTCCAATCTCAATTACTCCTGAAGAGGCTGCTGGCTGCTCTGCTGCAGCATGATTAGGCGTGCGGATTGTCTCTCTCATTGGACTACAGGCAATAAGTGCTGCTCCTGCGACTGCTACGCCTGCAACTGCTGCTCCCTTCTTTATTCTGCTCATTAATGGCCGTGTTTTCATATTGTAATAAGTGATACAAAGTGTTTTAAATAATATATCTGAAAGAAATGTTCTCTTAAAAAGAGTTTGCTAGGTTATTCCTAATAAAATTCTTCTAATTTAGAGGTTTCTATATGTATGATCACAAGAAACTAGAACAAGAAATGCTGAAGTTTTGGAAATCCAAGAAAATTTACGCCAAAGCCAAGGAAAAGAACAATGGCAACGAGACATTTTACTTTTGCGACGGGCCTCCTTATGCCACTGGCCAGATCCATCCAGGAACAGGATGGAACAAGACCCTCAAGGACTCGGTTTGCAGGTATCAGAGGATCTGCGGCAAGGATGTGCGCGTCCAGGCAGGCTATGATACTCATGGCCTTCCAATAGAGGTCAAGGTGGAGCAGCAGCTGAAATTCAAGAACAAGAACGATATCGAAAAATACGGAATCGGAAAGTTTGTCAAAAAATGCAAGGAATTCGCAACAAAGTATGTCGGAATCATGGGAGAGCAGTTCCAGTCACTCGGAATCTGGATGGACTTTGATACTCCATATATTACATATCATGACAGCTACATCAATGCTTCATGGAGCACGCTGAAGATGGCTCATGAAAAAGACCTGATGCACCAGGGTGTATACGTTCTTCCATACTGCTACAGGTGCGAAACAACCATCGCAAATTATGAGCTTGAATATGACGAGGAGACCGACCCGAGCATATATATCAAATTCAAGGTAAAGGACAAGGACGAATACCTGATCGTCTGGACTACAACACCATGGACACTTACTGCGAACATGGGAGTTATGGTGCACCCGACCCATTCTTATGTCAAGGCCAAGGTCGGAGATGA
>CAZYZZ010000159.1:0-2372 GCA_964651995.1 Microcaldota archaeon | reverse complement strand
ACAAAAAGAAGTAATCCAAGAATTCAAAAATTTTATTAAAATTTCAAAACAATATCAAAAAAAGAAGGTGAAACTATGAAATCTGCCAGGAAGAAGTTCGGAAAGCAGCAAAACAAAACTGCAAAACTCGGAACAGAAAACCGCAGAACTCAAGACGTAAACCCCACAACTCTAAACCCTAAACTGAAAACAGAATTGCTCGCCGGGCCCATTTTCTTGTTTTTGCTAGCTAAGCTTTTGGCTCTTCAAGTTTCTTCTTTTCATTTCTTGAAGCATGCTCTTCAAACTTGTACAGTGCAAACGCAATTATCGGAACTGCAACAAGGACTACAGGTGCCCATATCTCCATCGGATAGCCGATATTCGTGCCCACGGCCAATGATGCCAGCCCTGCAATGACAGAGCCTGCAATGGCAGCCTGCCTGTTGCTTTTTTTCTCAGATCCGGCATCGTCCTTCCGAAGTTCTTCCTGAAGGCCTTTGACATTGAGTTCAAATGCTCTGATTGCCTCAACTAGCTTATCAAGGCTTTTTTCAAACTGCTCAAATGGTTTTGCCGCTTTTTTTTCACTGACAAGGGGAAGCTTGTAGCTGATGCTATTTCTCACTGGAAGGTCCAGTCTTGTGCTGCCCATCCTACTCTGGCATCTTATGGCAGCATCCCTGCTGATATTGTAATAAATCCTCCTCATAAGAATCACATAAATTTACATAAATAGGAACTTATTTAAAACCGCACAATCATTGCTTCTCCTATCATGAAAAGAACCAGGGCAAAGAAATCCAGAAAAACCTCTATTGCGCTTGCTGTCACTCTAAGCACCTGCCTTGCTGCTTTTGCAACGTTCAGGCTTGCTCCTGATGTGTTGCCCTCCTGTTCAATAACTGATCGCGCATCATCAGGCGTTTTCAGCAGAATGGTAATAGGAGGGCTCCTCAAGAGGGAAGCGAACAGGGAGAAGAATAACCTATTCCATGGCATTCCCAGCTCTGCCAAAGCTGTTGACGTATCCATCTTAGTGAGGATAGAGAAAAACGGGACTGCAACGATTGTTCGCGCAACAGCAAAATCACCCGGCTCTGGCTCCACTGATATATCAAGTGCTGCGAGGCAGCACATATCATTTGAGAATATGAAGCGTCTTCCAGTCAGCAATGCTGCCAGCGAAGAACTTTTCGAATTCCGGGTTGTGCGATAGTATTTTTATTTTGCTCCATGGATTTCTGATCATGGAACTCACAATCGTTCTTATGGTAATCATCCTCCTGGTGATCGTAGCAATCGGAGCAGCAGCAATTATCATGGCCAGAAAGAAAGGTCTGAATGCCGTGGACAAAGATGGCAAATATCCAAAAGGCCACTACATGAGTCTCGGAATGGCCCTTGGAATCCCGCTTGGAATTCCAGTTGGCCTTGCTCTTGGAAACATTTCTTTTGGTCCGGCAATCGGGATGGCCTTTGGGGTCGCAATAGGAGCTGCCCTCGAGAAAAAATATGAAGACAAACTAAGGCCGCTTACTGAAGATGAAAAAGAGAACAAGAAAAAACTCATCATGGTTGTTGCTGGGATTCTTTTGCTTGGAGCTCTTGTATTCCTGGCATTCTACTTAACTCAAAGCAGCTAAACATAAGTTAATATCTGTTATTGGAATTACCTACAAAGGTGAAAAAATGAAATACTTGATCATGTTTGCAGTTCTTTTGTTTGCAGGATGCCTGGGCGAGGCTCCAGAAGAAAATATGGATTCTGACGCTAATGGAAATGCTGATAGTAATGACAATACTATGGTCGTGGGATCTGACAAAAATGATCCTGTTGACAAAAGCGGAACAATCACAACAGGAAGCTTTGAGCAGTGCATAGACCAATGCTCATCCGGAGTTGGCAGCGGAGAATACTGCGAGGATGGCTGCAGGTTTGAAAAGGCAGAAAATACCAAGGATGTTTCTGTCTGCCATGAGCTGGATCAAAAAGAAAGCATTCCAGAGTGCTATGGCACTGTTGCAATTGCAGCTGGAGATATTAATATCTGTGATCAGTTAAGTGATCAGGAAGATCGAAACCACTGTGTGGCCGCATTTTCCCCCAGATAATTTTTTTATTTTATTTTACAAGTGCTTTAGCTTGAATTTGAACAGGCTCACAGCCATGTTAAATCCATCTCTAAGAAGATTGAATTTGGAGGCTCCAGCTTCCTTCCATTCAATTGGAATTTCCTTTATTTTCAATCCTTCCCTCTGGGCCCGAACTAAAAATTCAGCATCAAAGAACCATTTCTGATCCTCTATTTTTTCAAAAATGCCTACTGCCTCTTTCCTTCTAAATGCCTTGAATCCGCACTGGTGATCTGAGATTTTTGACCCCAAAAGAA
>CAZYZZ010000158.1:0-2382 GCA_964651995.1 Microcaldota archaeon | reverse complement strand
AGCTTTTTCATTTGTCTCCATAATTATAAACAGAAAAGCATTTTTAAACATTTTTATGCACAAATACTAGTACATGCACACCAGAGAGAGCAAAGAAGATACTTTTGGCGGGATCAAAATTACTGACAACCGTTCCAAGAGGCAGGATCCTGCAAAGTTCGGATCTATCAAGATTACAAACAAAGAACCAGATCCTGCAAAATCCCCGCTTCTTCGCAATATGAAAAGGCCAAACATAGAGCCTGAGGACGAGTTCAAAAAAGGCATGAGCCTTCAGTCTATATTCTCAAAATTTGCAATAGGGTGCTTTGCTGCCTTCCTAATAACCTTGGGAAGCACTGAGACAAAGACATTTACTATGGTCGCATTTGTCGGATTCCTTATGTTCTCCTTATTCTATGGATTTCTAAGATTTAGAAATCACTAAAATATGTTTTCTATTTATCTCAAATCATGTCTACTGATTTTGAAAAAAGAGTCTTAGAAGCCTGCAGGCTAATTCCAAGAGGCAGTGTTGTCACTTATTCTGATATATCTTTTGCAATAGGTCATCCAGGATCATCCCGTGCTGTTGGAAACGCGCTAAACAAGAATCCATATTCCTTCCCATCCGGAGGCAATGTTCCATGCCACAGAGTCATTCTCAGAAGCGGAAATATTGGCGGCTTTGCACTTGGATCAAAGAAAAAGTTAGAGCTTCTAAAGCAGGAATTATCCGAATAGGATGTTCTTGAGTATTGGAAGAATTGTCGAAGGGCTTGAATCTATCCTGATCAATGTTGTCTGGCCGCGAACTCCTTTTCCGCTCAGTGTTGTTGTAATCATGCCAAGGACTTCCAGGTCATTGAGGTATTCCTTGTACCATCTTGAGCTTCGCGCCTTTTTCCTGATTTTCTTGCATGTTTTCTCATACTCCTCGTAGACCTCACCTGAAAACAGGAAATTATTGTCAACCCCTTCAAGCCTTGAGTATTTGCTTCCTGAGAGAGCGAGTGTTGCTATTGAATACAATACAACCTGGTGCATCTGCGGAAGCGTTCCTATTGTCTCCATGGTAAGGTCCATCTCGACCTTTTTCCTTGCACTTTCCACATCCCCGTCAGTTACTTTTTTCTGCTGGTTCTGATGTGCAATTTCCCCTGCCTTGTTCAGGAGCTTGAGCGCGTATCTTGCATCACCGCTCTCCTGGGATGTTATTGCTGCGGAGAGGTTGATTGCAGAAGGCTCAACAACATTGTCTTCAAAGCCTTCCTTTGCCCTCTGCTCAAGGATCTTCTGGAGCTGTTCTGCTGTGTATGGCTGGAAAATCATCTCAGTCTCATAGAGGCTGCTCCTGCTTCTTGGGTCTAAGGAATCCTTGAAAGAAAGGCGGTTTGAAATCCCGACAATGGTCACTCCGCCATTTTTTATCTCATCATTTGATCTTGTGAGCGTATATACAAGCTCATCAAGGTCCTTTACCATGTCAATTTCATCAAGAACAACGATCATCTGTCTTCCGCTCGAGGCAGTCTCGATGAGCTTCTCATAGAGGAACGGAAGTCCGAATCCTGCTTTCTCAAGCTCTGGAACATCTCCTTTGAGGATTTTCTGGAGAATCCTGTATCTGGAATTGTATATCCTACAGTTCACATAGTGCATGCTTGTGCCTTTTTCTGCCCCGGACTCGACAAAGTCTTCCATAACGCGCTTGACCGTGCAGGTCTTTCCTGTCCCTGTCTTCCCGTAAATAATCAGGTTTCGTGGCTTTTGCTCCTTGAGCGCAGGAGAGAGCACAGTCATGACCTCGGTAATATGCTGCTCCCGAAATGGCAATTCCTTTGGAACATAGTGTGGCGATAATACAGAGACATTTCGAAAAATAGTCTTCTGTGAAAGAATTTCATCAAAAGAAGCCATCAATTTAACTTGCGGGCAAATGTTTATAACGAAAGTAGGCTTTGAGTACCTTTTAATATATTGCCCTACAGATAGAATTTCACTACTTTATGGAGATGAAAATATGATAGTAGGAGAAAGAATACTGGAAGTTACTGGAAACAGAGTCCCACAGCAGAGTATCAAGGGCCTCAACATCAACATTCAGCTCGAAGGGGTTGAACTTGCCGATGACAATCTTGAGATAACTTATGTTTATGTTGCTGATTACAAAGACGATGTTGGTCAGATCAAGATCAAGGGTCTTCTTGTTGCAAAGGAAGATGACAAGACGACAAAGAATGTTATGGACACATGGGAAAAGAGCAAGAAAATCCCAGATGACTATGCAACAGTCGTTCTTAGCGCAGTAAACTACAGTGGAAGCGCAAACGGAACATTGCTTGCAAGAGTTCTTGGACTTACAGCACCTTTAATTCCACCAAAGATCCAACTTTCTAAAGC
>CAZYZZ010000157.1:0-2384 GCA_964651995.1 Microcaldota archaeon | reverse complement strand
ATAAATCCAACACCTATGAAAATAAGCGAACCCTTAATCACTCTTCTTATGTCAAGTTTCATCGTCTCTTCATCACAGAAAAACTTTATAAATCATCCTTGGCGGGGCTCTGATTTTTTCCTGTATTTCTCATAAAGCAAAGCAAGAGCAAGAAAAATCACATCAAAAACAATTGCTGAAACTAGCAGCAGATTCAGCATAGGACAAATTGGCCGAAGCCTTCCATCAAAGCAGCGGACCCCTTTTTCTTCAGGATCACATTCGCTGGATTGAGGCTCGGGAAAATCAAACATACCGCAGTCCTCAAGAGTGCCGCTTTGAAGGCCGAACAAGACAGATAGAATGCCTTCAAGAAAAACCCAGGACAGGAATAAAAACACTAAACCAAGAACCAAAACTCCCTGCGAAATCTTCAGAAAATCCATAAGACCACTTCAGCATGAGAAGATAAATGTCAATGGTTTCTTTTTATCCAATCTGCAAAATCCAAACCTCTCAAACTGTATGATCGAATCGGAATCAAGTTTTTCTACTGATCTCTCGCAGAATCCTTTGACAGATTCCAGGCTCTCTTGATTGAATTCACCATCTTTGAGAAGATCTTTCGGGATCAGGACTTCACACTCAAGATGATCATCAGAGACCCATTGCAGTTTCTTTGGAACCATTCCATCTTCAGAAAGCTCGCAGGAATATGTCTCTCCCTTTGAGACAAGCTTCACATTGCAAAGGTCTTTCAGCCTGAAAATTTCTCCGGTTTCAAGCTTTTCTGCATCTGCCCTTGGAATATAAATTGTATTTCCTGCTCTGATTTTACGCTTTCCAAGATCTTTCTTTGGATGCAGGGAAAGCTCAACCTCATTGCTCTCAAGGCCTGAGACCTCAAGCGCAACAGGATCTGGAACAAAGAAATAATGCGGGGCCTCCTTGTCAAGAAGTTTCCTGTTGAATGCAAGGAGAACCTCCCAGTCAGGCTCGCTCTCTGTTCTGGAGAGCCCGAAATACAGAACAAACTGCTTGATTGCCTCTGCAAGCAGCCCTCTTCTCTTTAATCCTGAGACTGTTGGAAGCCTTGGGTCATCCCATCCCATTACCTTTCCATCAGTAACTAGCGGGGTAATCAGCCTTTTGCTGATCGGAGCGTTTTTTATCGCAAGCCTGGAGAACGGAACCATTGTCGGCACTTTCCATCCAAGAAGCTCGAATAATTTTGCATAGAGCTCATCGCGAAGCTCATACTCTTTTGATCTCATTGGGTGGGTAAGACCTTCTAGATGGTCCATGACAACAACAGAAAGGTCATAGGATGGCCAGACAGTGTATTTCGTACCCTGCCTGTAGTGCTCTTTTTCAATTATCCTGGCAAGTGCAGGATCCCTCATGACAGTATTCTTGGACTCAAGGTCACCCTTGAACAAAAGCAGTGCTTCTCCCTGTTTATATTCTCCAGAGAGCATTTTCTTCCATCTCTCAAGGTGTTCTTCAGGCGCAAGCGATCGCTCAGGAAGTGGTTTTGAGCTGGTTCTGGACTCTGACAATTGTTCTTTTGGACTTGTGCTCACATATGCATTTCCATCTGAGATCAGCTTTTCTGCTGCCACGTAGATCTTATCCATATTGTCAGAAGTGTAGCTTTCGCCTGCCCATTTTATTCCAAGCCAGGCCAGGCCCTCCCTGATCGCATCAACATATTCAGATGATTCTTTCTCAGGGTTGGTATCATCAAAGCGAAGAAGCATCTTTCCCTCATAATTTGCAGCAGCCTCAAAGTCAAGCCATGCTGCCTTTGCATGACCTATGTGGGGATATCCTGAAGGCTCTGGGGGAAACCTTGTCACCACTTTCCCGGGCTCTGCATCCGGGAGCTTTATTGTTTTTTCTTTCTCTTCTTTGACAATATATTCAAATTCAGACATTTCCTTCTCAAGATCTTCCTTGCTTAGCTTTGATGCGCGCGCAATCTCAGCAGAAATCTTCCCCATCGTGCCCTTGACATCTGCCTTGCACTCGGGATATTCGCCTATGACCTTTCCGATAATAGAGCCTGGATTGGCCTTTCCATAGTCAGCAATATTCTTGAGAACATGTTTGCGAATAATAGAATTTAACATAAAACATACTTCAAAGACAGTGTTTTTATTATGGAATGATCTTCCCGTAATTCGACTTCCTGAACCTGACAATCATGCCTTTTTCCTTTGGCAGCTCTTCCCTTCGCCCAAGCCTCCATGATAGGTTTTCATAGATGTCGTGCATGCAGATCCGGTCATCATCTGTCCTGATAAGGCCTTTGAGCTCAGGATGCTTTGAAAGTATTTGTGCAACATTGTCCTTGAAAAGCGCGGTAATTACAAGATCATAGACCTGATTTGCCTGCTCCTCGT
>CAZYZZ010000156.1:0-2439 GCA_964651995.1 Microcaldota archaeon | reverse complement strand
TAGTTGTATGTTGTGCTTTTTGCAAGAGGGAGGATGAAAAACTCCTCAAAAAAGCAGCTCCCAGGGATTCCAAAAAACTCACTCCCAAAAAAAGGGAGGAGCTATACAAAACCCTGAAAAAATTCTGCACCTTCAGATGGGTTGAGGTCAGTGCAGCTGATCTGAACAAGCTGATGGGTGAGATGTCGCTCAATGACATTGAGGCCAAGGTAATGGCCGGACTGATCAAGGACCTCGGAGAAGGGGATGTCATGATTGACATGCCAGACCGCTATTCATGGACATTCAGAGCCCGCATGGAAAAGTACGGGGTGACCAAGTTCGAGGCAGAGCACAAGGCCGATGAAAGGTTTCCAATAGTCTCAGCAGCCTCAATATGCGCAAAGCTGGTTCGTGATTCCAAGATTGAAGAAATAAAGAAAACCACCTGTGATTTTGGAAGCGGATATCCATCTGATACAAAGACCCTGGAGGCTCTCCGGAACAAGGAAATGCGAAAGCTTCTTGCTCCTTACATAAGGACGCGCTGGAAGACCATCCAGGATTTAAAGCAGACAAAACTTTTTGGTGATGAATAATGGTCAAAGTAACAATTATCAATGATAGGATTTCTTTTGAAGTTCCTGCGAATTCCAAGATAATGGATTATCTCCCGGATGAATGCTCCTTAATGTTTGGCTGCAGACGTGGAGAGTGCGGCGTGTGTACCTGTACAATCCGCAAGGGGGAAGAATTTGTTGTTTCAATCAGCTCTAGGGAAGAAGAAACCCTTCGAAGTCAAAATGCTCCCTCTTCGCATAGATTGATGTGCCAGCTTTGGACAAAAGAAATAGAAAAAGAAGGGGAAATAGAGATAGAATACTGAAGGATTACTCCTCCATTCCATTGCTCTCTACTTTTATTGTACCTTTCATTGCCATGTGTGTGATTGAGTAGTATTCACATTCCATTATCCTGTCCATGGTAACTGTGACACTGTCTCCGGTTGCAATTACTTCGGTATCAAATACTTCTGCTCCGTCAATGAAACAGGTTGCTGATCTTGGGAAGCTTCCTTTGTTTGTGAATGTGACCTTGTCAGAAACCTTTACTGTAAGTGATTCCGGCTCATATGAGAAGTCATTCACATCAACTGTATATTCCTGCGGAACATACTGCTCAGGCTCTTCCTGCTCAACTGTGTAGCTCACACTCTGAACAATCTTCGGAGAGTATGATGTTCCATCATTGTGGACCAGCTCAACCTCGACGGTATGTTCTCCTGCACCCATAGCAGGAATAACAAATATCTTGCTGGATGATTTTACAGGCAGCTCGCCGTCAATGCTGATCATAAAGTGTCCCTCGCCGATTTTCTTCATTCCGCCATCCGGTCTTAGGATGAGGTTTGAAGTGCTCATGACGAGATTAACATCTCCGTATTCCTCAGCAATCATTACAACTTCTCCACTTAGTGGACTCGAGATCGAGAATGACGGTGTTGGCGGTGGCGGAGGAGGAGGCGGTTCTGTCACATTCTCAGTGACGTTAACCTCTTCCTGGAACATCACGCATCCAGTCATTGTCAAACAAGCCAATAAAACAAGAATAAGCGATTTCATGATTTCTTCTTCTTCGATTCATTATTAAAACATTACTGAACCGTCTATCCCTTATGATCAAGGCAGTGTTATTTGATTTTGACGGGGTTATTGTCAGTTCCGAGGAAATCCACAGGCTTACATTCATCGAGCTCCTCTCAAAGGAAGTCTCACAGAGCAGGTGGTACTCTGAATTTGCAGGCACCGGCTCGCGCAAGATATTCAAGAAACTTCTGGATGAGGATGGGAAGGAAGCTGACATGGACGAGCTTGTTGAAAAGCGAAGGGGGATGTTCAATGAGCATGTGGATGCAGGAGAAGCAAAGGAAATCCCAGGCCTCTCTGATTTCCTCTATTTTCTCCGTGAGAAAAACATCAAGATTGCAATTGTTTCTGGCGGGCACCGCGGTTATATCGAAAAGCTGATCGATATGCTTGGAATTGCGGATTATTTTGACTATATTGTCACAGCAGATGATGTTCCATACAGGAAACCTGACCCAAAGCCTTTCCTCTTGGCAGCAGAATTCCTGGGCATTGCTCCAGGAGACTGCCTTGTTATCGAGGATTCGTATTCCGGTTGCCAGGCAGCAAGATCTGCCGGCATGAAGCTGATCTGGATGAGGCCATATCCCCAGATGAATGCGCCTGAAGCTGATCAGATCATCGATGATTTCACTGACAAGCAGATATTTAATTGGTTCAATTCCAAATAGTATCATTCGGAAATTCTGCTTGAGGAAATATCATGATCAAACTTGAGCTGGACCGGAAAACCATAAAGGTAGCAGAGGCATCTGATGTCACTTCGCTTCAAAACGGTTTTTACGGCCAGATGAAAAAAGGAATAATCTACCTC
>CAZYZZ010000155.1:0-2482 GCA_964651995.1 Microcaldota archaeon | reverse complement strand
TGACATAGTTTCACCTAGCTGAACATTTATGCATAGAACTTATAAAAGTAAGGAAAAAAGAAAAAAATTAGATAGGCTCGATGATTTCCTCTTCGCTGATGATATCCATGTCAGAGCCTTCTTCAACAAAGACATCGGAAACATCTATCTTGAGAGTGCTTCCAGATTCTTCAGGCTCCTTTTCCAGAGGAGGAATAAGGAGGTCTTCTTCAGGAAGGAGATCCTCAAGATCCTCAGGCTCAGATGTGGAGATCTCAGCATCGCCAAGATCGCCCGCAGGCTGAGTTGTAGCTGGGGGGTCTGGCTGGACTGCTGCTTCCTGCTGGCCTTTTGGACCCACGCATCCAAAGAGCAGCAAAACTGCCAAACCTCCCATAATGAACAATACTACGTTCATTATCCTGACCTCAGCTCAGAGATAATGTCCTTCAGAGCTCCAGAGGCAGACCTGATATTGTCCCAGACATCATCATGTTCAGTTCCTTCGTACTGATCATAGCCAATTTCATCAAGATTTGATGATGCAGTCTCTAAATAGTCGTTTGCATCATCCCAATCATCAGAAAGACCGGCTTCCTCTGCATCTTCTTCAATCAGGTCAAGAATTGAATCAAGTTTCTCGATCTGCCAGTTTGCTGCGAAGTGGAAGTTCATTCCATCCTTGCACCCGTTGAAAAGACAATAGGAGCCAAGGGCTTCACGAAGCTCTTCTGCGGTCTTCGCATCACCAACGGCATCCTGCAATGGATTTAAGATTTCATCCTCTGCATCGGCTATGAGATCATCAAGATCTCCTGTATCTACTCCCTTCTCGGAAAGATCTTCAGATCTCTGGCCAGCCCTCTCAAGGACTTTTTCGTAGGCATCGATCTTTGCCTGGGCAAACCGTTCCATTGAGTCAAAATTGCATGTCTCGAAATCTTCATGCAGATCAGAATATGCATCACGGAGCTGTGCTTTGACGCCATGGGACAGATTGCCCTGATTCCTGGATTGAAGGGCATTTTGCCTTGCATTTCTCATATGCTGTGAATAATCACCGTGCACATGTTCCCTGAATCCACGAATATCGCCATCATCAACAAGCTCTTGCAGCTCATCTACATCATCCTCAATATCATCAATATCATCCTGAAGCTCATCTGCTCCAAGAATGGAAATATGAGATTCAAGAACTCCTACAGTAAATTCTGCCCTGCACTTTACATTATCCATTGCAGCGTCTAAGCCATCCCCTTTTGGCATATCAAATATGCCAGGATCGGCAGAAGCCATAGGCACAAGCAAAAGTGCAAGTATCACAAATTTATAATCCATTTTTTTCACCTCCATCCGCGCAAAAGCGCCAGATGATTGACTGAAGTTTCCTGGAACGGCATTTATATTTTACCTGGAACAAGTGGAACAAGCAACGACGGAGAAAAAGAAAAAGTGTGAAACAATAGAGAAACATTACTGCTTGAAGATATCAGTCAGAGTAATCAGATTCCGGTTGCCTTTTTGTGATTTTTTCAGGATCCCACGGTTCTCAAGTGAGTTGATTCTTCGGGAGAGTGTTGCCTTTGCTATATGGGTTTGAAGATAAAGATTGGACTGGGTTGTTTTGCCTTTTTGTCTGTATACTTCACGGACGATCTCCTTGTCATTCTCATCCAGTGTTTTGAACAGGCTATGAGACTCCAGGGCATCTGTTTTTGGCACGGTACCTGGAGCATTTGTCTTGGATCTCCTCAGGTATAACAGAAGCAATGCTGCAAGAATAATCACTATACCAAAGATGATAAGCATGGTGGACTCATCATCCTTAACATCAGAAAGTTCGTATGAAGCGCGCATTCTGGACTTGTGAAGAGTATCAAGATCATTAACAGTCCATGAAACAACCAGAGCATCTGTTGCTTCAACCGCACCATTGGTTGCTTTGAGTTTGGCTCCTTTTGGAAGTGAGAGGGAAGCTGAGAGAAAAGAGATGTTTTCAGATGCAGAGATTGAAAGATCATAATCCCAGCGGGATGCATTTTTCATGGTAAATGAATCTGATGAGATTTCAAATTGAAGATAATCATATGGAACAGTAGTTGTTATTATGGAATTTTCCCCTTGTTGTGTTATTGAGTGATCTATCACAAGGCCGCTTCGGTCTTTTACGATAACAGAATCCAAAGGAGCAGAGAGATTGAAGAGGATTTCCCTGGATTCACAATCAGAAAAGAAGGATTTTATCGTGATGTCCGAGCTTCCGGATGAATCAACAGATGAAGTGATTGAAAGATTGTCCATAGTGGAAAATGAGAGAGTGAGCAAGATAAGTGAAAAGAAGAAGAATTTTGAAGACATTTTATCTCTTCTTTTTGGATTTCTTCTTGATTTTTCGAACTGGTTTTTTCTTTTTCTTGATAGGCTTTTTTTTCATAGGCCTCTTTTTTTTTTGTTTTTTTTTTTCTTGTTTTTTTTCGTTTTTTGTTTTTTTTTTTTTTTTTTT
>CAZYZZ010000154.1:0-2483 GCA_964651995.1 Microcaldota archaeon | reverse complement strand
TTGAAGTCGAATATACAATTACTTTATCTTCTGACATAAATATCACCTGTGCATTCTTGATGCACAATTGTTTTTTAAAATCATTTGGAGTAATGCATTTATCCAAGATAAATACACTGGTGAGCCTATGGTTGACATGTCATGCATTGACCTTTCTGTGGAAGATCTTCTTCGCTGCTCCTTTGGCCTCTCGAAACTTGAAGTCACTGTTTTTTTGAAACTTCTAAATGCCAAGGACTATGTTCCTGTTTCCAATCTCTCTGCCTCCCTCAGGCGCGAGCGCAGCGTTGTGCAAAGAGGCCTTGCAGGCTTGATGAAAAAGGGCCTTGTTCAGCGCGATCAGTCAAACAAGGAGCGGGGCGGATATGAATTTCTCTACAAGGCAAGGGACAAGGACGCGATCAAAATGTCTATTGTAGAAAAGAGCAGGAGCTTTTGCACCATTGTCCAGAAAACCGTGGATGATTGGTGACTTTTTTTAATCATTTTCTTCTAATTTATCCTTATGGGAATTCTACTATCTCCAGGTCCAGTACCTCTGCTTGATGAAATCTCTCAAGCCCAAACAAAGGAAATGATAACTCACAGGAGCAAGGCCATGACTGAACTTTATGGCGACCTTGTATCGCGGCTCAAGGGCTACTTCAACTCTGAAGAAGCATATGTTATCACAGGCTCTGGCGCTCTTGGCCTTGAGACTCTTATACTCAACCTGTGCAAAAAAGACGAATCAGTAGTCTGCTTCCCAAACGGTGATTTTGGAAACAAGCAGGTTCTCACTGTCAAAGTACACTCAAATGCAATTGTCCATGAGATCGAGGATGGGAAGGGATGGAACCTTGAGAGGACAAAAGAAGCAATAGACAGCAGCAAGGCAGATGTTCTTGCAATGGTTTATAATGAAACAAGCCTTGGAGTGACCAATCACATAAAAGAAATCTGCACATATGCAAAGTCCAAGGGAATGCTGACTATCATCGATGGAATCTCCGCATGGCCTGGAACAAAGCTTGATATGAAAGAGTTCAATGTCGATGCATTTGTGACCGGAAGCCAGAAAGGAACAGCAGCACCTCCTGGAATGGCACTTCTTGGCCTGAGTGCCGAGGCTGTTGAAAAGTTCAGCTCAAGGGACTATATCCCAAGCTATTATGCTGATCTTCGAAGGCACAAAAAGAGGTTTGAGAAGGACAAGCAGACTCCGAATACTCCTGGTGTCACTTTGTTCTGGGCACTTCAAAAGGCATTTGATGTTATTGATAGGACCGGCGGACTTGATTCCTGCATCTCGCGCCATGCAAAGGCTGCGGCCCATGTCAGGGCGCGGCTTGGAGAGATGGGGCTTCCGATAATTGCAGAGCCTGGCTTTGAATCCAACACTGTAACAGGCTTTACCTGCCCCAAGGGAATACTGGCAGCAGATGTCAAATCCAAACTCAATTCAGAATACGGGATAAAGATTGTCGGGGCACGGGGAGCATTCAAGGAAAGCGGCCTTAGGATCGCACATATGGGCAATTTCAGGATTGAGGATATCGATACTGCTCTTGATGCAATCGGAAAGCTGACCAGGTGAACACTTAAAAAAGATTAACCCGGATATATTTCGGGCTTGAGGTTAAGATCATGCAAGATGCAAATGTCAACATTAACAAATTGGTTTCACTAACTTTTGATGAAGATCCAGAGGTAAGAAAAAAAGCTGCCGCTTCACTCGCTGCTCACGGCGATCCAGGTGCTCTCTTTGCTCTTGTTGAACTTAGCTATGACAAGGATCCTTCTGTTCGCGAAACTGCACTAAAGCTTCTTGAAAAAGCAAAGAAGAACGAGCCGGAAGTAATGTCATTTGCAAAAATATTCTCAACACCAACAAAAAAGACCGAAGAGAAGAAGGCAGTTCCAAAAGATTCCCGCGAAAAGGTTCTTCTTCCGATCACACAGCTGTTTGAAAAAAGGCTTGGAAAGCAGAAGGCAGCTCTAGTTAAGGAAAAGATGATGCCGACAATAGAGCGCATCTATCTCAAGAACAAGCCATCTTCAAAAGAAAAGTCTTCAGATGGAAGCAGAGCTGCGATGCAGGAATTTCTGACCAGCTATCTTGAGGTGATCTCTGATCTTGACCAGATCGGCGGCGGATCCCAGGAAACGCTTCTTGAGGTGGTCTCTGATGAAGAGCAGCCAACTGAACAAATTGTCACTGAAGAGCAGCTTACTCCTGATGAGCCTGAGCTTTCAACTGAACTTGATGAAGTTGGCATGGATGCCCAGGTCGATGGAATCTCTTCCGAGATTGCAAATCTTGAAATGGACCAGATAGAAGAGTTCAAGGAGCGCCAGGGGATAGAATCGCTCCCAGATACATTCTTCAAAAAAGCATACGAGCTTATGATGATTTCCAATGGCGACGATGACCTTATGCGCAAGGAAATGAAGCGCATGAAAAAGGAAGCTGAGAATGAAATCACACTTGCATTCAATCTTGC
>CAZYZZ010000153.1:0-2516 GCA_964651995.1 Microcaldota archaeon | reverse complement strand
CAATGAACACAGGGATTTAAATACTTTTCGGTTATCAATCGGCGATTGACGGATTTTTGCTATGCTGCGGCAGAGGAGCGAAGCGAAATGACTGGCGCAATGGACTGTCTTCGAAGGATACTCACTGCACCGCGCTCATAGATCCGCTTTGCAACTTCAAAGCAGAATGGGCTTGAGAGCCTCTCTGCAAGAAGCCTCATGGAGCTTGCAAATTCAAATGCCTCCTTACGGTTGCCTCCTTCAAAGAGCAGAAGCGCTCCTTCAAGGATCTCAGGCCTGTGGGCGTGGAAGTAGGATATTTCAAGATTCTCATTTGAAAGATGCCTGAGAGAATCAGTGAGAGCCTTCCTGGCACATGAGATAAGAAGATCCTTGTCAGCGTCTTTCATAAGGAAAAGAGAGCCATAGTCTGCAGAGTTGAAGAACAGTTCGACTGCAGCAGGATCATCTCCTGTTTGTGTTGCTGCCTGAGCTGCAAATGCATGGGCAGTTTTCTTATCACCAGTAAGATTGAAGATCTCTGCTGAGATGAGGATTTGTCCTGCCTTTGCTGCCTCAAAGCCAATGTCCCGCGCCTCTACATCCATATTATATACTAAGGCAAGCTGGGCTGCTTCCAGATATTCCCCGTCAGCAACATGGGCCTTTATCCTGGCGCCAGCACTTGTCTTGTGCATTCCAAGAGAATCATAGAGGGAAGCTGCGGCATTGAACCTTCCTGCATTTTCAGTAATCTCAGCAAGCTGGAAGACATGATGCTTCTTCCTCTGGAGCAGCATTTTCTTTGAATAGATGATAAGCTCCTTGTCAGTGAACGCCTGTGCAAGGGCTGCTGGAGCTCTCTTATACATCTCATGATATTTCACAAGACCTCTTGGACCAGAGCATTCTGAAATGATTCTCTGGGCAATTTTTGCAAGTCCGTTGTCAACAAGATGCTCAAGAAGCTCAAAGAATGGAATAGCACCTGAATTTGAAAGTATTTTGGCTGCAACCATGAAGCTTCCTCGCTCTCTGAATTCCAGGCCGATTTCCTCTGCCCGCCCAAGAAGGCCTGCTTCAATGAATTTTTCTGCAGCCTTGAAGTCAAGCTCGTTTGCCTCATGCTCAGCATCAAACTTTCGAAGGCGCTGTGCATTTTTCCTGTATCTCTCTCCCTGCTCGGTAAGAGAAGGGGTTCTGGCAGATTTCTTGTTTGGAAAAAACAGCCCTGAATCAACAGTGCGCTCTCCCGAAGGAGATTTTATTATGGCCTCTGCCATAGGAGTCATTTCCCTTGGCTTGAAGAGTTTTGAAATATATTCTACTGCACCTTTGAATGTGATTGGTCTGGTCAGCAAATCCTTTGCCTTTTGCACGAACATGGTTCTTTTCATATAGATCGCCGGGTTTTGGGTTTGAACAAAAATCTTTATATAGTTTTGGAATTGGCGAAAAGAACTATTCTGGGTTTTTCGGAAGAAGTCCGGTAGTTCTGACCCACATGTAGGCAATTATCAGGGAGATAATGGTTGATCCGGCTATAATAGCATAATAAAACGGAAGAAAGTCATGGCCAAAGTCAAAGAACGGAACTCCGAAGATGGTTGCAACAGTGTTTGGAACAAGCACTGCAGTACCAATGATTGTAAGATAGGCAACAAGGAGTGAGAGGCGGTTGTTCAATAGCTGCAGCTGGTTGTTGTATATGCTCTGCATGACCTCAAGGCCGCTTGATAACACCTGGCTCATGTGCTCTGCAAGCTCGATCTGGTAATTTGTTTCAATGGTAAGTGCGCCGATACGCTCAAGGAGCCTCCTGTTATCTGAAAGAAGCTCAGGGTCTCCATAGCGAAGTGTATTAAGTACATCAATGGTTTCCCAAAGCCCGTTCATGTATATCATAAGCGCATGCTTCATCTTGTGGATCTCCTTTCCGATTTCCTCCCTGTCAGTGTCTGTACGGGAGAGCATCTCGCTTATCTTGTCAGCAGCAATCTCTATACCGCGAAGAGTATCGAAGTTCCTGCTGTTGTTCTCATCAAGGATACGGGCGATTATCTGGGTTATCTTGTCCTGCTTGGAGAGCTTGACCTTAATCTTCTTCATGAAGATCTTTCCATAGCGCCTCAGCCTGAAGAACCTGGTAGATTTTGTTGTGTGGATAGTGACGACGACATTTTTACGAATAAGAAGGATGAGATAATCAATTCTAACATCAAAGCCTTTTGCAAAAATAACAGGAACAAGAAGTCCCATCTCAGAATCAAGATCCTCATAACCACTCTCAGAAGTTCTTGTGATAAGGGTGTTGATAAGCTGCTCACTGAATCCAAGAGAGGTTCCGACCTTGGGGGCATCTCTTGCAATATCTTCCACTATATAGTCTACCCATGATACGGATGAAGA
The DNA here is from genome assembly GCA_964651995.1 of Microcaldota archaeon. Lineage (GTDB taxonomy): Archaea > Micrarchaeota > Micrarchaeia > Anstonellales > Bilamarchaeaceae > Bilamarchaeum. Next base: position 128 of record CAZYZZ010000153.1, on the reverse strand, counting down.
TTTTATAAGATCAGTAAACTCCTTTACATTGCGGACCTCTTTCTCGCTTGTTTGTCCGTTTTTTAGAAGAGCGACACAGAAGCCTTTTTGTTCCAGCGAGAGGATGACTTTTTCCTCGCCATGTTCTT
>CAZYZZ010000152.1:0-2531 GCA_964651995.1 Microcaldota archaeon | reverse complement strand
CTGTGTTTCAAGTGTATCACAGACTGGTTGTTCATACAAAATATTTTATTTGTTATGTTATGCAAGGGGGATTTGAAATGGAGGATAAATGGAGATTACATATTGTTTCTCATACTCATTGGGATAGAGAGTGGTATATGAGTTTCCAGAAATATAGAAGACGCTTTGTCAAGTTGATGGACTATTTACTGGCTCTTTTTGAAGAAAAGAAGGATTACAGGTTCTTCACCATGGATGGCCAGATATTGGTAATAAAGGATTATCTTGAGATAAGGCCGGAAAAGGCAGAGAAAATCAAACAACTGGTCACGGAAGGAAGACTATTGATAGGGCCCTGGTATTCTCAACCTAATGAATTTATGGCAGGCGGAGAAGCAATGATAAGGAATTTGATTTTGGGAATACGGGAGAGCCGGCAGCTGGGAGGCGTTATGAAGGTGTGCTATCTTCCGGATGCTTTTGGTCATATATCACAGCTGCCGCAGCTTATAAAAGGTTTTGGCATGGAGGATGTTGTAGTGTGGCGGGGGATTCCTGTAAATCGTAAAACTGTATTCAGCTGGACAGGAGCTGACAGCTCAAAATGTCTGCTATTCTATCTTTGTTGTGGATATGGGAATGCCAAAGATTTGCCGATACAGGAAAATGATTATGCGGAATATATAGATGATACACTGTTTGAAAGAGAGGGACTTGAAAAGAGGGTAGAATCAATTATTGCATCCCTGAGTCCCAGAGCAACGAATCCAAACCTGCTACTTTTGAATGGTGTTGATCATTCCTTTGCCCAATATGATTTACCTGAAGTTGTTAACAAAATTAATGACAAATCAGATAATGTTGTTGCAGTTCACAGCAATCTTCCGGAATACATTGAATCAGTAAGAGAATATCACAAGAAAACATCTCTTCCATTTGAACAGATGGCCGGAGAAATGCGGGATTCTTCTGAGAGTCATGTATTAGAAGGTTCTCAGTCGACAAGAAGCGATGTAAAAATAATCAACAGCCGTATAGAAGGTATGTTTGAAAAATGGATGGAGCCTTTTGCTGCGTATGCATGGACACTGGGGGTACCTTATCCTGAGAATGAAATATGGAAGGCCTGGGAGTACCTTTTACAGAATCATGCTCATGACAGCATGGCTTGCAGCAGTGTTGACAGTACATATCATCAGGTGCTAACGAGATTTGAATGGGCTGAGGAACTGGGGCAGGAAATAGTTGAAGAAAGCCTTCAAAAGATATGCAATCAAATTGTTCTGGAAGATAAAACAGGGAAAAGGGATAAAGTACTTGCTTTATTTAACCCCTTGTGCTGGAAACGCAGTGAAGTAATTACAACTACACTGGACATTCCAAAAGCCCTGGGAATCGTTAATCCAAAGCTGATGGATGAATGCAGTGAAGTGCCATTTATTGTCAACTCTAAGAGGGAAGCTGTCATTGTCAAGTTTAACCCAAGACGCGGGCATCCTGATGCTATTCCAGTGGAACGGTATGAGGTATCATTTAAGGCAGTTGATATCCCGGCAAATGGCTATAAGGCGTTGAGTATTCAGGACAGCAAGTGTCAGCGTCACATAGCCGGAAGCCTGGTAAAGAATAACAATACGATGGAAAATGAACACCTTAGAGTTAAGATAAACAGAAACGGTACACTGGATATACTGGATAAGAGGAGCGGGAAAGAGTATCCTTCACTCCACTTTTTTCAGAATAGTGGAGAGGCTGGAAACGGTTTTGAGCATAAAGCACCGGAGAAAGACAAAGTTGTATTCAGCACGGGTATAGGAGCAGATATTTCAGTTGTAAAGGACACTGCTCTTGAGGCTGTTTTCAGAACGGATATAGAGCTTATGATTCCAAAAGGGTTGAATAGTAACATTCAAAGCAGATCTGAGGAAACCGTATCTTGTAAAATTTCCAGTTTACTTACATTAAAGACTGGTGCTGCAAGAGTCGATATAGAAACAAGAATAGACAACAGGGCTTTTGATCATTGGCTGCGGGTTGTATTTCCCTCAGGAATACAAACCGATTTGTCATATGCTGAGCAGCCTTTTGATGTAGTTGAAAGGAATGTCAAAACCCCTGATTTTAATAATTTTCCTCATGAAAAACCCTCTCAGGCTCATCCGCAGTTGTCATTTGTTGATGTATCAGACAAGAGCTTTGGATTAATGATAGCAAATCAGGGGCTGTATGAATATGAAGTTATAGATAACGAAGACAGGAGCATAGCTCTAAGCCTGCTAAGATGTACAGACAGACTTTATGGAGGTTGTTTTGCAGTAAGTGAAGAAACCAGAATTCCTGAAGCACAGTGCCTGGGACAGCATATTTTTTATTATAGTATAATACCTCACAAAGGTACATGGCAGGATGCATACAGGGAGGCTTATACTTTTAATTACCCATTAAAAGCAGTGATTCAAAATTCTCTTGAAGAAGAAACTCTGGTGGAATACAAGAAAAAATCAAGTAAGGTATTTCTTTCAAGTCAGCACTCATTTATTAATATTAAACCG
>CAZYZZ010000151.1:0-2535 GCA_964651995.1 Microcaldota archaeon | reverse complement strand
AACATCCGACAAGAAAACAGTCGCGTTTGTTGCGAGCGCATTGGGATTTGGGTCACTGTATGCAAACGAGATCTGCACAAGAGCAATGTTGGATAAGGAAAGACCAGCGAACAAACTTTCTGGAGAAGAAGTTGTGAACCTTCACACGGTTATACTCTCTTTGTTGAGAACCCCGAGAAATGCATGCATATACGATGATGTTGTCACACCGTTCAGATTGGAGAGCTATAAAGACAAAAAATGCGAGGAAAAGGAAAGCTTCTCAAGCGCATTGGACCAGTTCTTTTCAAACCAAGTAATAGAAGTGGCAAAGGAAGAGGTAAAGAAGGTTGCTGAAAAAAAGGTGGAGAAGATAGAGCACATAATTGAATCGCAGGAAAAGTCAAAGGAGAAGTGGGACAGGATAGAAAAGGATTCAAGGGAATGTGCAGAGGCAATCTACAGTTTCTATTCGACTGTGAAAGATGTCCTTGACGGGATAAGAAAAGCAAAGGACTCTGGTATGAAATGGTCTGAGATAAAGGAAAGGGTAAAGAATGAGAGCACATCAGAGGCTGAGTCAATAAAGGAAATCAGGGAAAATGACGGCATAGTTGTTGTTGATCTTGGAGGAAAGGAGGTCGAGCTGGATATAAGATTGAGTGTGGAAGAGAATGCAGCGAAGTACTATGATGACGCCAAGTGGGCAAAGAAAAAAATAAAGGGGGCTGGAGAAGCACAGAAGGTTCAAGAAGAAAAACTGGAAGAGGCAGAAGAGATAGAAGAGGAAGAGAAACCAGTGCTGAAAAAGAAGAGAAGAAAGAAGTGGTTCGAGAAGTTCAAGTGGTTCACAAGCTCTGACGGGTTCTTGGTCATTGCTGGAAGAAACGCCACGCAGAATGAGATGATACTGGTAAAGCACACAAACCCTGATGACTACATCTTCCATTCAGATATACAGGGAGCAGCATTTGTTGCAATAATATCAGATGGAAAGCCAGTTGGAAGAGACGCCATGAAAGAGGCGGCCGAGTTCGCTGCTGCAAACTCAAAGGCGTGGGGTAAGGGATTGGGAAAGATTAGTGTTTTTTCTGTTCAGAGGTCTCAGGCTGTGAAAGAGCCTGGAATGGAGAAAGGATCGTATGCAATAAGAGGTGACAGGATCTGGTTCAAGGACCAGGAACTAAAGCTTGCAATCGGCGTTAAGGTGGACAAAAAAAAAGAGGAAGCAATTGTTGTCTACGGGCCTGTTATGGCCATCAGAAAGAATGGGGATTATTTTGTCACAATAAAGCCCGGGTTTACAAGAGCTCCTCAGCTGGCGCAGCAGATAAAGAGGAATATTTTGATAAAGGCAAGGCCAGATGACAAGTTCTTAATAGAAACCATTCCTATTGAGGATTTTGAAGCAGCTATCCCTGCTGGTATGGGAGATGTAGTGGATATAGGTAACTTCTGATTACCATTTCATCTTTGATTTTGTTGCTTCAATTATTGCTGAATAGATAAAAACAATATTCAACATTAACCAGTATATTGGCATGAGTATAACTGTTATGAAGTGCTTTGGTTTGAATCTCCTGTCAATGGTCTTCACTGCTGTATAAGTGAATGCAATAAATGCCAACCCAGACATGTATGCAAGCCCCCTTACAATATCAAAGTTCTTGAAATCAAAGAAATTAAGGACTATCCTATCAGCCACTGTATAGAGCTGCGCTATTCCTGATATCCCTGCCACAAATATGTTCTGCAATGTTGCAAAAAACATTGATATAGCTACCATAAGCTCTCCCATTGCAAGGCTGCTGGGTATCATCAAGAGTATCATTGTTGGTACAATAACAAAGGGTATGAAGAGCCACATTACATGTAACGGAAACATAAGTCTTGTCAGCGCCTTGTTCTTTGCCTTCTTTCCTATGTCCATATGCTTGAATGCTATCTTTATGCCACCTCTTGACCACCTTGTTCTTTGCCTCCACCAGCTTCTGACTGTTTTTGGTGCTTCTGTATCTGAAAACGCCCTTTTGTCTGATATTATATTATAGCCTTTCTTGTGCATTTTCATTGTAATGTCCCAGTCCTCTACCATTGTATCGTCTTCAAAGTATCCTGAATCTTCTATTGCCTTTTTGCTGTAAAGGGAGACCGGTCCTGGAAGGACGAGAACAGCATTAAAGAATCCTTGTATAAATCTCTGAAAGGACTGTTGAAAATACTCAATGATCTGGAACTTGTTCAACAATCCTTTCCCCCATTTAGCCCTGACAACGCCTGCAACAGCACCTATTTTTTTGTTCTTGAAATGCGTTATCATATGGGACAGTGCATTGTTGTCTATGAACGAGTCAGCATCAACTGTCAATATCAAATCGTGTTTTGCCTCTTTTATGCCCCTGTTTAAGGCATATGATTTTCCACAGTTTTTCTTGAAGCTTATCAGCTTTATCAGACCTTTTCTTTGGTATTGTTTGCATATGTCCAAACTATTATCTGTTGAACCATCATTTACGATTATCACTTCCTTATTCTTGTAGTTCAGATTCAGAACAG
>CAZYZZ010000150.1:0-2595 GCA_964651995.1 Microcaldota archaeon | reverse complement strand
TTTGAGAACCTCATAAGAGCGAACATCATCCGCCTCTACAATAATCGTCATGGTGCTTGTTGTTCCTGGGAAAGCATCTCCCTGCTCAACAAGATCGATTATTATTGGATTGTCTGCCGGGATGATATTAAAATGGAAAACGGAGGGCAGATTCCAGAAACTGATACCAAGATAGATCATCCAGATATTGGAAATGACTACAAGATGATGAGAATCACAATCGGCTACGGAGGCCAAGTAGTATGGGACAATGACCTATTCTTCCAAAAGCTAATTCCAAGAGTTACAGAAGCCTTTCCTGAGAAATTTGAGACATATTATGCAGGGCAGATTGCTTATGATGTCAGACAAAATGAAATAATGGACTCAAGCTCGCAGATGGTCACACTGGTATCTTTTGCACTTATTTTTGTTTTGCTTATTTTGTACTTCAGGTCAATAACACTGGGAACTATGATGCTTCTTCCAATTGGACTTGCAATACTTGCTACTATGGGAATGGATGGATGGGCAAATGTACCATTTTCCCAGATAACTTCATCCATTTTCGGAATCATAATAGGAATCGGAATGGACTTCTCAATCCATGCAGGGTCTGAAATGAGAAGAGAGCTTGAACGTGGAGCATCATACATAGGAGCAGTTGAAGCAACGCATGTGCATCTTGCAAAGCTTTTGTTCCTGACATCCATCACAACAGTTCTTGGGTTTTTGGCACTTCAGTTTGCTAATCTCAGTTTCCTTCAGGATCTTGGAATAACACTGGCATTTGGTATTTTATTTGCATTTTTCTATTCAGTCATACTTCTTCCGGGATTAATTGTGGGATATTACAAAATCAAAAGAGGGCTTGGAAGTATTATCACGAAGAAGGCGTAATAAGTAACAAAATATCAAGGAAAAAATAGTACAAATACCTGTTAAAGATAGAGAAAGGATAAATATATCCATAGAAAAAATATATTATAGATTAAAAGAGCAAGGTAAGGCAATGAACATTGTGATTGAGGGAATACTGCTAGGATTATCGATATCAGCACCAATTGGTCCCACAAGCATTGAGATTATCCGCAGAAGCTCGAAATATGGCTGGAGGGCAGCTTTTATCTTCTTTCTTGGGGCTCTGACTGCCCTCATTGCATACCTTGCGCTGGCGGTTTTAGGGCTCTCCTTCCTATTGCAGCCAGGGATACTGAGCAGCAGCCTGCTATTTCTTGGATCAATAGTGCTCTTCTACCTGGCATATAACTCCTATGAGGACTATGTCGGAAAGGGAAAGATATATCACTTCAAGGAAGTCGAAAATAAGCAGAATTTCATTCCAGGAATGGTTCTGACGATCTCAAATCCCGCAGTAATTGTCATGTGGACCGGGATAATGGGGGCAGAGCTTGCTACATGGAGTGCCAATATCGAGCAGGGACTGATGATAAGCGGCGGAGTCCTGATCGGGGTTTGTCTTTTCTTCTGCTCGCTTATTGCAGTAGTCCAGAAATTTAGGGAAAACCTCAATAAGAAGACATTCAAATGGATTGCCCTTGGCTCAGCGATATTGCTGACATATTTTGCAGTAAAATTTGGATTTGAATTCATCAGGATGCTACTTGGGATCTGACTCTCCATAGATATAATCCTGCACACATGAGCACTTGGCAGCCTCTGAGAGCGGAACTGACCTTGTTACTGCCAGCTGCACCTCTCCTCCTGCTTCCCTAAAGCCTAGGAAATATGCCTGGCTCCAGATGGTCCCGCTGGTTCCTCTTGCAATAAGCATCAGATTGACATCAAGATCATGCCCTACAAATAGCGGATCAGAAAGCCCTCCATGGGCTTTGGACAGTTTTGAGAGGTTAAGGGTTGCATTCCGGGCAAAGACCCCGCCAGACTCAACAAAGCTCTCGACACGTGGGGGCTGCACTCCCATGCCATGGTCAACCGAATCAACAAGTCCAAGGGGATCGCTGTAAAGTGCAAGAATTACATCACGGTTTTTGTAGTTTGCAACGCGAAGGGCAAAACCATATGGAAGGATTCCCGAAGCATTCAATTTCAGGCTCTGCCTGAACATCCCTTCTTCAAAGAGGAAAACTTCGGTCTGATAATCAGCAGCAAGAAGATCCAGCATTTTTCCAGAGACTCCGATGGTTGATTCTGCCACGATCCCTGTCATTCCCATTCTTTTCATCCGGTTGTGAGCATCAGAAAATTTTGTTTTATTCCTTTGGAGTCCGAGCTGCTCTGCACTTACAATCTGCGCAGTGCCGATTCGAAGGGGATCCCTGTGGATTGTTCCGCACCCAAAAAGAGTTGCTGCTGTAAGTGCTGCTGCAAAAACCTTCACAGCTTTTCGCACAACAGGATGCCGCCTCAGGGCAGTTTCTCTCTTTCTCAGGGTTTTCATAAAGTAGAATTAGTGTAAATAGATTTATATTTGTGTTTAAAGATGGGCCTGCCGAGACATCCAGCATCAATTTAGTGCAAACTCAAAGGATACATTTGAACTCGGGACCTTCGGCTTTCCTAGGTCAGCCAATCCGCATAGGATTGTACTAGAACGTGTCATATAAGACCGGCGCTCTAACCAGACTGAGCTAC
>CAZYZZ010000149.1:0-2595 GCA_964651995.1 Microcaldota archaeon | reverse complement strand
TTTACCCAGATATTGGTAACTCCGTAAATAGTTTCAGGACGATAGGTTGTCACAACCAGGTGCTCGCCTTCTGCTACCTTGAATTTGATGACAGTCACTTCCTCAAGCTCAGGGTCCACATCTCCCTTGGTATCATGGGCGCTGAGGGCATTTCCATCAGATTCGCACCAGGCAATCGGATATTCGCCTTTTACCAGATAGCCAAGCTCCTTGAGCTTATGGAACTGCCACTGGATGAATTTGTTGAATTTTTCGTCGTAGGTATAGAACTTTCTTCTCCAGTCCATGGAAAAGCCCATCTCCTTCATCCCCTCTTCTATTTCCTTTGAGAAATGGGTGACAAGATCCTTGGGGTCAGTCAGTGAGGATCCTACTTCAGGAGGAATCTTGTATATTTTTTCAAAAACATCAAGAACATTGCGGTCTTTTGCTGCAATCCTCTTTGCCATGGCAAGAATTGGCGTTCCTGTTACATGAAATGCCATTGGGAAAAGAACATGATACCCCTTGAGGCGCAGATACCTTGCATAGATATCTGCTGTTGTATATGTCCTTGCATGGCCAATATGCTGAGGCGAATTAGGATAGGGGAATGCTGCTGTGAGGTATTTTTTCTCTCTGCCAGGCTCTGGGTCAACTTCGAAAACTCCAGCCTCCTTCCACCTGCTGGACCATTTTTTCTCTATAGCATTAGTATCCATACGCCGATATAGATAAGAAAGAATTTTTAAGAAGTAGTTTATGTAGTAGCAGTAAACTGGGCTTGGGGGCAGCATTTGCCCAAAAATCAATAAATGTTTCAAAAAGTGGAAAAAAGCGAAGGTATATAAAGAATAACTGTGCTTTTATAGTGTTTTTCGTTGTCGAAAAACGTCAGACGGAGATCTTTAGATTTATTTTAAAAGATTTCCGAGCATGACATAAGTTATGGGATCAGATTTGAGGGTTGGAGATATTATGACTCCTGAAGTCGTAGTAATTTCCTTCGGAAAAACTACCCCAGATGTGGCAAAAATAATGAAGAAACATTCAGTTGGTTCAGTCATAGTCGTCGAAGACAAATCAGGAAAACATGCCAAGGGCATTATCACAGAAAGAGACATAGTATATAAGATCTTAGCAAAAGGTCTTGATCCAGCGAAGATAACCGCAGAACAGATCATGTCAACGCCACTTAGAGTAGTTAGACCCGATACCACGATCGAAGAAGCAGCGAAGGCAATGCGAGAGAATAAAATCAAACGCCTTCCTGTTGTTAATGAGAATAATGAACTTGTAGGAATTGTCAGTGAAGGGGACATAATGAAGATATTCCCCTTAGTCGTAGACCTCATAGAAGAGCGGGCTGCGATGTCATAGCGTTCATATTTACTGTGCATGGATGGCCACCGGAGCTCAGGAAAATCGAAAGATTTTTCTGCAAGTTACCATTAAGCTGTGAAGGAACATGCGTTTCCGAAAGGGAATGCAGGCCTAGCAATAGGCGGTCAACAGTGCATAGTTCTCTCTGATTCTCTCCGATCCCGGAGGCAAATAGTGGAAAATATTGAAAAATGGAAAAAGCTCGGACGGCTTCTTGAAGAGCTTGGGGACAAATGCGTTTTCGTTGAAGGACAGAAGGACAAGCAAGCCCTGTTGAAACTGGGATTTGTAAATATCCTGACCATCTCCGGAAACATGGACCAAAGCATCAGGAAGGTGGATTGCGGGCAGGTGGTTGTACTAACAGACCTTGATAGAAGAGGAGACCAGCTGGCTCAAATAGCCAAAAACAAACTGGAATCAGCATCGATCAAGGCAGATTTAGAATCACGCAAACACCTGGCATACCTGCTAAACATCCGTTTTTTCGAGGATGCATACCGGGCATATGAAAAATTAAAAGGTGAGATATATGGCTAAAACATACATAGATACTGTAAAATACTTGATTTATACAAACGTTGAAATTGGAGGGCTCGTCGAGAAGCCTGATGTAGTTGGTGCGATTTTCGGCCAGACAGAAGGACTTCTTGGAGACGAGCTGGACCTTCGTGACCTTCAGAAAAACGGAAGGATCGGAAGGATCGAAGTTGACCTGGGAGGAAGAAGCGGAAAAACAACCGGAGTAATAAAGATCCCAAGCAGCCTTGACATGGTTGAGACATGCATTATTGCAGCTGCCCTTGAAACTGTTGACAGAGTAGGGCCTTGCGAGGCAAAGCTCAGAATCACAAAAGTCGAGGATACAAGGAACCTCAAGAGAAAGCACCTTGTTGACAGGGCTAAAAACCTTCTCAAGACACTTCTCAATACAGAGATACCAGAGAGCAAGGAGATATCCCAGATGGTCAGAGATGAGGTCAAAACAGCAGAAGTTACGACCTATGGACCTGACAGGATTCCTGCAGGGCCTGCTGTTGAGAAAAGCAATGAAGTGGTGCTTGTTGAGGGAAGAGCAGATGTTATCAACCTTCTCAAAAATGACATTGCAAACGTTGCTGCGATCGGCGGAGCCAAGGTAACGAGAACAATTGTTGAAATTTCAAAGAAAAAGGAGGTCACAGTATTCCTTGATGGAGACCGCGGCGGAGATATCATCCTCAATGAGCTTAC
>CAZYZZ010000148.1:0-2676 GCA_964651995.1 Microcaldota archaeon | reverse complement strand
TAGAAAAGCTTGATGCGCATGTAATTGATTTTAACTGTAAGGCTCTTAATATTGACATATGAGAATCCACTCAATCGATGTGTTTCGGGGCATCAGCATACTTCTGATGGTCTTTTTCACCCTTATACTCAGACTAAGTGATTCTCTTCCAGATGTCCTTATCCACAATGTCCGCGAATCATTGCACATTGGAGACTTTGTTCTTCCGATGTTTTTGTTTGCAAGCGGGATTTCTCTTGTATTCTTCATGAAAAAACGGAAGACCCTGCAATCCAAGATTCTTGATATTGTCGAGAGATTCGGGAAGTTTGTCATGATCTCCCTTTTCATATCCTCCTTTTCAGCAGGTGAGCTGTTTGGAATGGACGAGGTTATGCTCAGTGCTGTTTTGTTCCTTCCAGTAGTCATCATGGTCCGGTTTTCAGACAGGATTCTAGCAGGAATAGGAATCGGAGTATTTGCACTTTATTTTGCACTTGGGCTACTGGCACTTCTTCCGGATTTCACCTTGCACTATCTTGGCGGATATCCTGCTGCAATATTCTATCTCCCTGTGATGCTCGCTGGGGCAATAGCTGGGAAAAACCTTGATAAGCTGAAGGAGATGTTTGCAATTTCAGTTTTAATCAGTTTACTTCTTCTGGCAATAATCCCTCCATACAAAATGTCAGTTGCGCCTTCTTTCATGGCGCTTTCAGTTTCAGTTTCCCTTCTGACATTTATACTGGTCCAAAAAGCAAGGAATAGTGCAATTGAATACCTGGGCAAGAAACCAATCAGATACTGGATTTTGATGTTTGCGGTTTTGATTGTTCCGCTTGATTTCTACACTATTTCAACCGGAGAAGAGAGGGTCTCGCTCTGGTGGTTTGATGCTGTTCTGGTAAGTTTGATTGCAATGGTAGTTCTCTATGCAGCATCAAAGGCAATTGATGTTGTGATGAAAATCAGACGCGATCTAGCAAAACAGAAATAGGCGACTTGGAATATGAGTCAATAACATAATAGGAGAGTGCAACTCCGAGAGCTGCGTAGATGAGGCCTCCAAGAAGATCAAGCACATAATGCTCTCCAAGATAGATCAATGAAAATGCCATAAGAGCAGGATATATCAGGACCGGGAAAGCCTTTTTTCCAAATGCCTGGAAGGCGAATATTGATATCAGGATAGGAAAAGCGAAATGAAGGGAAGGGAATGCTGCAACCTCATTTGCATTAAACAGCCTGTAGATGGAAGGAAGGGAATTCCAGCCAAGGGTCGGCCCTGTCTCAAGAGTAAGGTGATGTATGTCAACCAGTCCCTGCTCTGAAGCAAGCCAAGGAGGAGCAACAGGAACAATAAAAAACGTGAGAAGGCTCAGGTAGATGGTGATTGTCAGGGCCAGGAAATATGGGTCGTATAGTTTCTTTGATTTCCACCAAAGCAGCATGCCAAAGAAAAAAGGCAGATAGAAATGCCAGGTGTAAACAAAAAGTGCAATTGTATCAAGGCCAGGAGAGAACTTGAGAAAATGATCCTGGAAAACCCTTGTTGAAATTTCTCCGCCAAAGATGAGCTGGTCGAATACTATTGGAGTCATATAATTGACATTGTAATTGAGATTATCGACAATTCCGCGCATCGATGCAAAGGAAAGGAACAGGACGAAATACCTGGAGAAACTTATGAGGAGGGCTCCTCCAAGTTCAAAGATAATGATAAATGAAAAGATGATAAAGAAAATATGGTCAGGAGAAAAAACAAGATAGCTTCCTCCTTTTAGAACTTCAAAGAAAACAACAAGGAGATATACAAGATAAAAAAGAGCCAGGCCCCTGAGTATTGTATTGGTAAGTTTTGATTCTTTTTTTGTAGTTAGAAAGGAAGAAAAATTCAAATCATCGCCCATAGCAATTTTGTAGATTATATCGATTGAATATTTATTTAAATGTCATTTTTTCTGGGTTTTTCTGCAATGGAAAACACACTGACGCCAAATGGAAAGGATATGTAGTCAAGAAGGAAGTTTTCGAAGAAGAGAAGGCGGGCCAGGAAAAAATTTATTATCGGATTTGACCTGTGGAGCTGGTCAGTACTTTTCTTGGAAAACTTGGAGAGGATTTTCAACATGAATGTCGGGATAAAAAGAAAGAAATTCCAGTAGGAGGTCCTCTTAATCAGAAACCCTGCAGATTTCAGTTTCTCATTCAGTTTTTTTGCAGAATACCTTCTGTGATGGGCGAGAACCTCATCATGTGCGCTCCAGAGAAAATCAAATGCAGGTACAAAAACAATGAGTTTTCCGGAAGGCCGAAGGACCCTCAGGGATTCTTCCAGTGCAGCAGAATCATTTTTGATATGCTCCAGAACATCTGAAATGATGATAACATCAAACGAATTGTCCTTGAATTCCATTTTCTCGCCATTCATCAGAGAAACATTTGGAAGTCCTCTGGATTTGCACAATTTGATTGCATTTTCGCTGAGGTCAATTCCATGAAGGTTGGAAAACCCCTGTTTTTGAAGTGATAATAAAAGAGATCCACCACAACAACCGAGATCCAGAATCCTTGATTTATTATCTGTTTTTTTTAGTATCCTATGGACAATATTCCTTCGCGCAATAAACCACCAATGGGTTTTCTCAAGAGCATGATGTTTTTTTTCGTATTGCTTGTCCACAGAGTACACCTTGA
>CAZYZZ010000147.1:0-2681 GCA_964651995.1 Microcaldota archaeon | reverse complement strand
TTATATCAGACGGTGAACTAATGGGACTTAGTAAAAAGGATTTATCCAGGAAAAAAGCAAATCTGAAGGCAAGATTGGCAGAACTTGAGAAAAAGGCAAAAATGGACCCTCTAAAGAGAGACAAATCACTTCATTTTGAGATTGAAGAGCTGAAGAAAAAAATAGAAAAAAAGTAAATTATTCTGATGGCTCTGCATCAGGGACAAATTCTCCTGGGCAATGGCATCCTCTATGCATGCCAGGTCCGAATTTCCCAAAGTGGCCTTCAGGAAGCAGTTCCTTCATTTCATCGCGCAATTCTTTTACTGTTTCAAAATCTTCAGATTCCATAGCCTCATGAATCTCTTCTCTAAGCTCCATTAGCTGGGCTTTTTCTTCTTCAGTAAGCTCTGGCTTTTCTCCGGCAAATCTCGGGGGTGGAATTCCATATTCCTCATGGATTGCCCTCAGGGCTTCAAAGTCCTTATTTTCAAGCGCTTCCTTGATCTCTGCCTTCACTTCATCAGAAAGTTCTGGCCTCTCTCCATCATTTTGCATCATTGCTCCGCCCCATGCAAAACTCATGCCAATGATGGCAAGAAGAGCAAAGATTCCAACTATTATTTTGTTCTTCATTTGTTTATCACCAAATAGGCTGGCTCCTGCTCTTTATTAATGGATTTACCGAAATAAACCCCAAATTACGCCGTAATTCTACCTTGAACTTACCCAAACAAGGATTGCAAGAGCAATTGTGGCAAAGACATATGGCACCAGTTGGAATAATCCCTTTCCTCCATATACTCCAAGGAACATGTGGAGCGGAGGGTTTGCTGCTATTGCAAACAGCATGAAGGAAAAGACTGCAAGTAAAATCCCGACTGTGAATTTGCTCTTTAGCTCGAGGTAATCCTTCAGGTATGTGAAGAGCAAATAGACTGATAATATGATCATCAAAAATGAGAGCGAGGTATGGATCAGAAATATGTTGCTCGCAAGTTCCATGAATTCTCCTCTTGAGCCAAGATGCCTGAATGGCACTACAAAGTCCACAACAACGAAGATGGCAATCGAAAGAAACACTGCAAGTAGCGTTCCGCCTATTGCCTTCAACTCAACATTACTTTCTTTTTTCCCCATCACAATTACCTCGTAATAATTCTTTTAAATAGTCATTTTCATCCCATTCGGGGCTGATAAAATAAACAGATCCGTACTTCTTTTTTGGTGTTTCCAAAATTTCATTTTCAATCAAAAGCTCTACATGTCCCTGAACTGTCTTATAATCAAGATCAAGGGATTTTGATAGCTGATGCAGATTCATTGGTTTTTTCTCAATTGTCCTGAGTATCCTGACTCTGGTTGGTCCTCCTCTTGATGCATTGAGAAGCCAGTATAATAAGCGTGTTTTAGAGTCCATTTATCTTCCACATCTAAGCTAATTGAATAAACTTGCAAACTTATAAGTTTTCTACTTTTCTTCCATTTCTTATCATCATTAAGAGCCCAACTGCCATTACTCCCGCAGCAAGAAGCGGAAGGCTTCCCGGGAAGAAGTAGTTTATCATAAATCCGCCGATGAGGGGCCCGAGGATCTGCGCAAAACTTCCAAGTGAGTCTGACACCCCTAGAATCGCACCCTGTTCATCTTCAGAAACCTGCCTTGATATTTCTCCTGTCAGTATGGGCCTTGCAGTTCCTGCTCCAAATGAGAATAGTGTTATGCTGATTATGAACATCCAGAGCTCAGTTACAAATGCAGTCAGTGTAAGGCCTATGATCAAGGATATCACTGATATGAACTGGAGCTTACGCTCGCCACAGATGTCTATTAATTTTGGAAGAAGGAATCCTCTCAGGATTATTGCATTCAGTCCGATGTATGTCAATATCATTCCAATTCCTGCAGTACCAAGCCCAAGCTGTTTTTCTGAATATAGTGCCATCATGCTGACAAAAATCATATGGGCCAGTATGAAAGTAAAGAATGTCATGAGCTTTGATGATATTATGCTGCTGGAGAAAAATCTCCTGAATTGATCCAGGTCAATGATCTTTATCTTGATCTCTCCCTCTTTTTTCCTCGCTACTGTCTCAGGAAGGAAAATCAAGGTCAGGAAAATCGTTAGGACGGATACTCCTGCAGCTGCAAAGCTTGGGAGGCTGTAGCTGATTTCCGCAAGATACCCTCCGATTCCAGGACCGATTAAAAAGCCAACTCCAAAAGCAGCACCAATTATTCCAAACACCTTGCTCCTGTCCTTTTTTGATGAGATGTCGCTCAGGTATGCCTGTGCAATTGTGAAATTGCTTCCAAACATCCCATCAATGATCCTTGATAAGAAAATGAGGGCAAGGGTGTTTGCAAAACCAAGAACAACAAATCCGACAAAGGTTGATATCTGGGAGATTATCAGGAGCGGACGCCTTCCATAATGATCGCTCAGCCTTCCCATGATTGGTGCAGAAAAGAGCTGGAAAAATGAAAATGAAGTGAAAATAAGTCCAATGACTATCGGACTTGCTCCAAGATCCTGGGCATACAATGGCAGAAACGGCAGTATCAGTGAGAATCCAAGAACTTCTGTTACCAGAATTAAGAATGTGACTAGGTATTCCCTTCTGAAATCCATAAAACCAACTATCGCCAATTACTCATTTCCCTGATTCAGCTTTTAATCTGATCCCTTTTCTGAAAAAAA
>CAZYZZ010000146.1:0-2685 GCA_964651995.1 Microcaldota archaeon | reverse complement strand
AGCATCTCCAAAGACCTTAGCATTCCCAGAGACCCAAGCATTTCCAAAGACCCAAGCATTTCCAAAGACCCAAGCATTTCCAAAGACCTTAGCATCTCCAAAGACCTCAGCATTCTCATAGACCTTAGCATTCCCAGAGACCCAAGCATTTCCTTCATGAGCAAGGTTGTTCTCATTCTCAACATAACCTCCGAGTTCCCCCTTCCTAACTCCTGCAAATGCTCGCAGGGAGCGGATTCGAAACAATTTCCTCCTAAATACCTTTATGCTGTCATCCGTAAGTTCGTATTTCTCACTCATTCCTTGCTCACCTTATCCTCCTTGGGGCCACCTGCCCGCCAGCATTCGGTTTTTTATCTTCTACTGCCAGAAGTCCAGCATAATTGCTTTCCTTGAGCTTCTGGTAAAGAGTTTGATTCCCATCCGTTGCATAGGGCAGGAAAATCTCTTGTAGCTCGACCTGCCCAATGTGAATCAGGCTAAGCTGGGCATCAATCCAGTCCTTGATGACGCGCCACACAATGCGCTCTGCCTGCTCTTCGATTGCCTGCTTCTTCCGCTTTGGGTATTCCTTCTGGAGAAGCTCAGCACATCTTGAACTGTTTGATGGAAGGCGGTAAGCCATTCCGTTGATTTCGAAGAAGAGAGCTTCAATTCTGCCATCCCCATGATAGTGTTTCATGAGCTTGGTTGCCCCGTATTTAGTCAGGAGCTGCTCTATTTCAAAGACAGTGCGAGACCATGGAACCTGAGTTGTATAGTTGCGCATCTTCATATCAATCACCTTCCAAAAACATCCTTTGTTCCGATGATGCTTGTTATTGTACCAGTCTTCATAGCAGCATCAGCAGACTTTTGCATTTTTTCTGCTTCTGATTTCTTTGACCTTGAGATTGTTGTCCCTTCTTCATTCTTGGTGATCATGAATGTCTCCCCGATCTTGACTTTCCAATCTTCTTCAGGACCATAATGCCAAATGGTTCTATCTACTTGGAATATTGAGCCAAGGAAACTTGGGAGCCTCCCCATATCTCTCTTGGTCACGTGCTTATAGATACTGAAACGATGAGAGACTTTTATGTAATGATTTCCAAATTCATCTTTTTTGATGTAGCGTCCATATATGATTGCCTTGTCAAATAAAGTGTGGACTTCTACCTTGACGAATTTGTCATTTGCCATGTTCACCCTCCAGTTTTTCCAACCTCTCGATTATCTCGTTCTGGTTATCAACCAGGTCCGCGATGACGCCACTCAGCTTTCCTTTCTCAATCTTCTTCATTTCTTCACCTTCGGAATTTTCATGAAACAGAGCCAATGGGTTTTGTTTTTTAATGGACTTTTATTCCCAAACAAAGGAGTAGTATGGAACTGTTTCAGAACCTCCTTGAGCGGGATTTCGTTTTCGTTCCATTTGAAGATAAGGACTCCATAATCCTCCAAAACACGCCAACATTCATTAAATCCCTTATGAAGATCCTCACGCCAACTTGGATCCAGATCCCCATATTTTTTTGAGATAATGCTTCTGCTTGCTCTTTTCTTTGTGTGTGGTGGGTCCCAAACAACCATTTTGAAAGATTCATCAGGATAATCAATATCTCTAAAATCTCCAAGTTTGTCTGGTTTGACACAAAAATTAGGACGTTCCTCTAAAAATCCTTTATCCTCTTTTCGACAATCCATGTAGAGAACGTTAGGATTTTTCTTGTCAAACCAGAACATCCTACCACCACAACAAGCATCAAGAATGAGTTTCTTCATGCAGCTCGCCCCACCGTTGGCTTCTCGTTGCAATCGCAGAAAAGTACATGCGATATCCACTCCAGCAGCTTCTTTGAGCCTTCATGATCTGACGACGTTACACAGATTGCCATCTTCTTCCCAACTGGGAATATACTTGAGAGGAAATACGGTTTTACTATCAGGTCAGTCCCAATTCCCAGTTTAGATGGGCCGATGTAAACCATGGCATCATCTACCGGAAACATCTTGGCCAGCTGGGGCAGGTGCCTTCTCAGCCTCCTTTCAACTTCAATGTCAGGAATGTTTCCATCCAGTTCCCGCTGCACATGTCCAGAATCAGTCATCTTTTGTAATCGAGTATCCCCTGTCATTTTCATAACCTCATCGTCTTTGCAAAATCCTTCCCCCTCTCTTGACATACTGCTCTCTGAGTTTTTCTATGTCCCTCTCATGACCTTCCTCAATATAGAGGGTCTTGCCATTCTTGGTGTACATAGGACAGTAAATCATTGTTCCGCGCCCCCAGTTCTTACAGACATATCCGTTGGCACTTCGAACCATGGCATAGTTGCATACTGGGCATCTGTGCATCAAGATCACATCGGGGGCTTTGGCTTGTCTGCTTTCCAGATAGCCACGAACTTCCCATGTCGGCCAGCGTCTTTCATAATGAACAATTCGTCGCCGTCTTCGAATCCAAGATGCTCCTGGATTTTCTTTGGAATGTGGACATAACAAGTCCCCCCATTGTCAATAGGCTTAACTCGCACAATCTCTTTTTCTTGCATTTCAATCAACCTAGGGTTTTAACAGCATTAAACTTTTTAAACCTTGCGCAATATACCTTTACGGTCGATTTTCTGATGGAGGATTATATCAAACGAGGATGGGCGATTTTTCCACTGAAGGGGAAATTGCCAGCTCGCGGAATACGCTGGA
>CAZYZZ010000145.1:0-2692 GCA_964651995.1 Microcaldota archaeon | reverse complement strand
ACTACTGACAATGATAAAATTCCAAAAATGATTAAAGTTCGCAATAAATTCACGATCCCACCGAGGAGTTTAACTGTCAGATAGTTTATAATCCTTTGGTTAATGAAAACTACAAAAACTACAGCTTTTTACAAAGCATTGTCTTCTCAAGCCTCTCCATAAATTCAACTAATTTAGAAACAGTCTCAGCACTAAGCTGGTTTTCAATACGGCATGAATCTGCATATGCAGTTGCAGAAGATACGCCTGCCATCTTGAACAGTTTTAGAAAAACCTGATATCTTGCCTTTAGTGCAATTGCTTTTTTCCTGCCTTTTGCAGTAAGTGAGATTTCCCTGCGTTTTTGATAATGGACAAGTTTCTTATCTGCGAGCTTATGGAGCATTTCAGTTACAGATGGAGCAGAAACATCTAGAGCCCGAACAAGGTCCTTGGGCCTTGCTGATCCTTTCTTTTCAATAATTTCGTATAAGGCCCTCAGATAGTTGTCTTCAGCAAGACTTGCCATGATTATCTTGTGTTGTGAATGTTTTTAGGTATTTTGATCACCGCGGAAATGAACCGGGCTGCGAAATGCTTATTTTAGATAAAAAAATGAAAATTACTGGTGATTTGAATGAACGAAAATATGATAGATGAGGAGGAAACAAGGCTTTTGGACGAGATAAGGAGATACAGGCAAAAGGAGCTCTATTGTCTTAGCGCTTCTTCGGTTTGAGTTTGTTTTTTGACCGGACTTGGTTTTCATAGTCATTGGTAAAGTAGATGCACTTGACAGGGCAAACTTCGGCGCACATGCTGCAGAGAATGCACAGGCCAAGATCAACTTCAGCCTTTTTTGTTTTCTTGTTTACAACAATTGCCCCGGTCGGGCAATTCATCTGGCAAAGATAACATCCGATGCATTTTTTCCGGTCAACATGGATTTTCCCCCTGTAATGAACAGAAATTTTACTCTTCTTCTTGGGATAATCAATAGTAAATGGCTTTCTGAACATATTTTTCAAAACATCGGTTAGGATTCCCATAGATTACACCAACAAGAATAGATCAATAAATGCAAGAATTGCAATGATCAGGAATATTTTGGCCGTTCTGAATGTACAGTATCTTGGAGATGTTGCCTGCATAAGGGCATAGAAGAAAACAAATCCAAGAGCAGCTGGAAGTGCAAACATTTTTCCAAACAATAACAATCCTGCCATAAGTCCAAAAGCAAGATCCTTGGCAAATTCGGCTATTTCAAGAAGTGCAAGATCCTTGCCATAATATTCTGCAAAGAATCCTGCTGAAATCTCTGTCTCTGCATTGACCACGTCAAATGGAGTTATCCTGACGATGACAAAACCGATAAGTACCAAAAGAATCGAGGCCAGAGGAGCCTGCATAAACGCAAACTCAACATCAAAATCAGCAAGGCTCAGGATGCCGGTTTTAGCGAAAAATACTGCGAGCACCATCAGGAAGCTCAGCTCATAGCCAAGCATAAGCAAGAGCTCCCTCATGCTTGACTGGATGGCAAAGGGGCTTCTGCTTGCAACTGCCCCGAATATATAGAAGGTATCGACCAGGATGAACAGGTAACCAAGTACAAGAAAGTTGTAATCGAAATCAAATATAGAGACTGTAGGTATAAATGCAGTTGAGATAAGAAGCAGGATAACAACAGAAGTAATTACTGATGCATAGGGAACAGCATGGAAAATCGGATTCCTGTATTTTGAAGTTTTCTTTGAAAAGAGCTTAATAATATCATAGAATGGCTGGATTACCGGAGGGCCGACCCTGTTGTGCATCCTTGCGAGGAACTTTCTGAATAGACCTGCAAAGAAGATTGAAATAACAATGAATGAAAGTGCCAATACGAATTCTAGCATTTTTTCTCCCCTCTAAATAGCTCATGGCTGGTCCAGATTTCAGTCTTGCCGTCTTTTACTACTGCAACCCGCTCCATACATGAGATGCAGGGATCCAGGCTCATGACTATGACAGGAACATCGGTAATGTCTGCTCCCTTGACTGCCTCAGGGAACATAACAAGATTTGCAAGCGTAGGAGTCCTGAGCTTTACTCTTGCGGTCTTTCCATTTACCACCTTTATGAAGTGGAAGTTTTCTCCGCGGGGAGCTTCTGAGGCGCCGGCCCCATAGCCCTGCGCGATCCTCTTTACAGGATATTTGGGAACCTTTGATTTTCTTGGAATTTGATTGCATGCCTGGCGTAAAAGGTCCATTGATGCAAAGACCTCATCAAGCCTCACAAGAGTTCTTGCCTGCGCATCCCCTTCCTTTCTCATGATGGACTTGAGCTTGAGCATCTTGTAGCCCATATATGGAGATGTGACCCTGACATCGTTGTTGATGTTGCATGCGCGGGCAACAGGACCAACAAGCCCGAATGTCTGTGCATCCTTTTTTGTTATTACTCCCTTTCCTATGCAGCGGTCCCTGATAACATCGTGAGAATTCACTGTCTTTCTGTACCTGACCAGGTTTTCTTTGATGCTATCTATGGTAGTTAGCACGAATTCGAGATTTTCCTCACTGAAGGTTCTTTTTGAGGTTCCTATAAGGTCAGAAGAGTGGTGAACCCTGTTTCCGGTCAGCTCATCAAACACATCAAGAACTTTTTCCCTCTCGCGCATGAAATACATGAAAAGAGTATCAAGGCCAAGCTCATGCATCATCACCCC
>CAZYZZ010000144.1:0-2711 GCA_964651995.1 Microcaldota archaeon | reverse complement strand
TTCTGGAACATACTGGGTAGTTGGTTGAGATTCCGAGGTAGGAACATTCTGTACATCATCCACATTATCACCGTAGAATTATGAGAATTTGACGAATAAAGTTAGTATGAAAAAGTATATATAGGTACCTAATCCTGCCAGGGATCAGGAGGCAGCTCCTCCTCCCGTTGCTTATTTGCCAGATACCAGGCAAATGCAAGCCCGAATACCAGTCCTCCAAGGTGAGCTGCACTGGCTATTCCGCTATTGATGTTAAATGAACCGAAAAGCTCCAGGATGACCCAGAGAATGGCGGCATGCTTCATCTTCATTGGGATGAAATAGACGAATATCCTCATATTCGGGAACATTACGGCGCAGGCGCCAAGAATGCCATAGATTGCTCCGCTGGCTCCAAGAGCCGGAATTGAAGGAATGATGCCAAGAACATATGTCATATAATATGCAAGGCCTCCGGCAAGACCAGCTACAAAATAGAGGGTCAAAAACTGCGATTTGCTTATTTTTCGCTCCAGAATGCTTCCAAAGAGGAAAAGGGCATAGGCATTGAAGAATATGTGCATATATCCGCCATGAAGAAACATGCTGGATATGAACCTCCAGGGCTCTGCAAATGCAAGTGAAGGTACGAATATGAATGTTTCTGTGAATTCCAGACTAATCATCTGGAAAATAAATGCAATGCCGATTATGACAAGAATAGCTGTGGAAATATTCATGTGATACCACTCAATGATAATCAATTTATATGAATCGCAAGGCTATGATTGAAGCATCGTCCCTTTTAGGGTCAAGAAGCCTGCCTTTTTTTTCTATTTTCCTTCCCCTGGATCTTTTCTCGATCTCTTCTGCAAGCTTTTTGGTGATCTGCACTGGCGTTTTGAGTCCTTTGATCAGCTCTTTGAGGTCTTCTGAGCCTGAGCTATCAGTAATATAGCCTTCTTTTGTCTTTAGGTAGAGGTTGTCGATAAGTGCATCTGATGCCAGTATTATGAGCTCCCCGCCCTTAAGTTTTCCCTTTGTCATGCGAATTTCAATATCAACTCCAGATGGACCCAGTACAGAAGTAACAAGGCTTCTGTGGGATATGAATTTCAGGATCGAATCATTGTCGCCAACAGGACGGCCAAGTGGGATTTCAAGATCAAGCACCTCCCCGCTCATTGCATAGATGGGTGAATCCCCAACGCATGCCAGGACAAATGATCCGGATTTATTCATCATGAAGATGGAGGCAGTTGTGTAGCCCATGATAACGTTTTTGTTCGCATGCGAAATTGCCTCACGGACTGCTTTTTCAGACGGAGCTTTGTTTCTTAAAAATTCGAGAATAGATGCTGCTGCAACTGAAGAAGCCTTCGAAGCGCCTGATTCTCCGCTCACCCCATCAAAAACAGCTGCTATGACAATCTTTTCATCTGCATAGACAAGTGCTGAGTCCCCGCACTCCTCATGCATCCTTCTGACAAATGAGGAGAATTCACAAAAGGAATTTTTCCCATTGAACTCTTCGGATGTTTTTATCCTTGTCCCAAGCAGTAGTTTTTCCATGTTTAGAAAACCTCCAAAATCACCTTATATGGGGCATCTGACTTTATTGAAACCTTTGAGAAATGGGTGCGAAAAGCTTTGTACCCTTTTTTCCGCACTCTTTCTATGATTGTCTTCATATCAGGAAGCTGGGAGAGATGCCTGAGCTTGCAGATATGGTGTATATTGTAATAATAAGGAGGCATTCCGACCTCAGTCTCCATCAGGCAGAGCATCTGCTCGATTTCTTCCTGGTCAGAATAATTCCGCTTTGAATTGAGCTTCTTCATCTTTTTTATAAATGACTTATCATGAAGCTCTCCAAGCCAGAGAGCTCCTGCATAATCCAGGCCAGGGAGCGGGAACTGTCCAAAAGAGCGATCGCCTGTCTTTTTATCATAGGAGATGTATCCAAGCTTTTTCAGGCTTGCAAATGCCAGATCAGCCCCTCTAGTGACCTTGATTACGCTCTTTAGATAATGCTTGTCTGAAAATGAGACCAGTGGGGCAATTCCCATGTTGAATTCTGAAGCTACTTCTGCTATTTTCTTGAGCATGATCCTAAGGCCTATTTCATGAGTAAATTCGTTGTTGAGCGGCTTTGAGTGATAATTCTTCATGCAGGGGGAAACCTTTCCTCCGCAGAGAACTGCAACATCAGTAGCAGTAACAGAAAGGTATGCTGTTTTTTTTGGATTGAAGAACCTGAACGCATCAACAAGATAAGGGCTTGGGGTTCCAAAAGGATCAATTTCAAGGAAATCAGCAGAAAGGTCAAATGCAACCTTGGAGATGTTGCCCTTTACTGCAGTTGCCTGAACTCCATTTGCCTTTGCATTTTTCTTTGCAAGAGTAATTGCTGCAGGCTCTATGTCTACAAAGGTAATGTCCTTGACATTGGAGTTTTCCTTTGCATAGCGAATACCTCGAACTCCACTTGCACAAAAAGCATCGGCAATATCAAGCTTGGAGCCTATAGCTCCAACTGCAAGAGAAGACAGGCTTCTGCAAAGCTGCATTGCAGGATTATAAAAGACTTTTTTAGATGAGTATAGTTTGACGTTTTCTTCCAAATGATCAACCTTTGATAAATTCGCGCATTGCAGCAGTTGCATAAGAGCCTGATGGAAGCGCAAACCTGAATATGTTATTATCATGCTTAAAATCTTTTAATGGAGCAA
>CAZYZZ010000143.1:0-2733 GCA_964651995.1 Microcaldota archaeon | reverse complement strand
TGTTTGCACATGGTTGCAGCAAGAACATGGGCTGCAGTATGCATTTGCATAAGCCTGTATCTTCTTGCCCAGTCAATTTTGCAGTTAACAGCATCCCCGGCAGACAGTCCAGGACGGTCAAGCTCGTGATTGATCTCTCCATCTCGCTTTGCTACATTGAGTACATTGTATTCTGTCCCATCAGAACTGGTTATTGTCCCATGATCAGAAGGCTGTCCGCCCCCACGAGGATAGAATACTGTCCGATCAAGAACAACGGAATTATCTGAGATGGATTTTACATTAGCAGTACATTCCTTGCAATAGCTGTCTTCAAGGGCTAAAATTTCGGTCATATTTATAAATACTGGAAAAGATTATTTAACAGGTAGATACTTATGGTAGGAAGACCAAACAGACAAGTAGTTGAAGATTCAGCAGTAGAGCAGGTAATGCAACCGCAACCAGGGAGCAGACTAAACATGATTCCGGTTAGAGAACATGTTGAATCTGCACAGAAAAATGCAGATGTTGCATTCAGATCGGTTCTTGGAAATATGCTGGACATTTCAGACTGCCGAAGAACAATGAGACGCGAAGAATACCAGCTTCTTGACTTGTTTAACAGAGAAGAGATTTTTGAGAACTGTACTGTTCAGTTTGCATACAATCAAAGACAGAGAATATATAGCATACAGGCCACGCTTGATGGAAGACCAAGAATAATTACAATGAGAGTAGGAGATCAATTTTCAGAAGTTTCACTTGCAGATGCAAGCGGAAACATACTTGAAGTTGTTCGTGAAGGGGATGGAAAAGGAATAACAATGAGCAGAACTGGTTAACATGAATCTCTCAAAAATTAATGCTGCAAAAGCAGCCCTAGATTATGTAAATGATGGAATGTGCATTGGGCTTGGAAGTGGAAGCACAGTAAAGGAATTCATCAGATTGCTTGGAGAAAAAGTAAAGGAAGGGTTGAAGGTCACATGCGTCACTACTTCTTTTGATTCAAGAATGCTTGCTACTGAAAACGGAATTTTTGTAACTGATCCTGATGCAATAGGAGAGATCGATCTTGCAGTAGATGGCGCAGACAAGGTAACCAAAACAGCTCTTCTCAAAGGAGGAGGCGGAGCGCTTACAAGAGAGAAGATAGTTGATTACAATGCAAAAAAATTCATTGTAATTGTTGATGAGAGCAAGGTACTGGATGGAGAGCTTGAAGGGGAGGTTAATCTTGAGGTCCTGCCTTTTGCAGCCCCGCTTATCATGCGAAAGCTAAAGGAACATAATCCAAAAATCAGGATGTCAAAGGCAAAGCTTGGTCCTGTTATCAGCGACAATGGATGCTTTATCATTGACTGTGCTATGAAAATCGAAAATCCAAGAGAACTTGAACAGACCCTGAAGAATATGCCCGGGATCATTGAAAATGGAATCTTTACGCAGTTTGATCTGATAATTGTAGGCAGCGAAAGCGGGTCCCGAATTCTTTGAGAAATAAAAAGTAAGGAAAAAAATTAGTTGCCGTGATCCAGCCTGAGCATTATCATAGCGCCTTTTGTATTTGCAACAGCGCCAGCTTCAACTTCAAGCGATCCGTTATTACCCTCGAGCGCGCTTCTGGTTTTAAGTGATCCGCCTGCATAGAAGTTGCCTGTGATTCCATCATCCGGCCCTTGAGAGAACGGATAAAAGAATTCGCCACCTCCGATAACAGAAGGAACGATTGTACTGAACTGCCAGATGGGAATTCCTGCAAGCGCACGCATGTAGAGATTATCTCCCTCAAGTTCAGCAGCACCCAGATGGTCTGCTGACTGGATTGGTTTGATGGTCTTTAGCCACAGTGAACTTACTTCAAGCCAGGGATTGTTTTCTCCTGGTGCCCATCCTACTGGAAGCATACCATACAAGCGTCCTTTGAGTGGATTGAAAGGATTGTTGACTACGCTGGCATCAAGAGCCAGATTGCGCCTGAATCTGTAGCCTGCCTGGCCTCCGATTTCAAACTGGTGATCAACTTCCCTCATGCCAGCAGAAGATGCAGTGCCACTAAGCAAAACAGTAGTAGAGATCATAGCACGGTATCCTGCATTTGCAAGTGCATATGCATAGTGTCCGTCATTATGATATGCAAGCCCCAGGCTTCCATCAAAAGAGAAGTTCCTGAACAATGTTTGTGTAACATCAGTCTCAAGGTTCAGAGCATATGAAGATGACATTCCACCTGCAACAAGCGCCCAGTTCTCATCGAACCATATGTTCGCTCTGCTCTGCCAGTAATTCATATCACCATCATTTCCTGGAGCATTGAGCCATGTTCGCTCTGCTTCGAATAATACTACGGGCCTATCGGTTTCTGCCTTTGGTGTTTCTGGTTTTGACTGTACTGGTTTTGAAGAGGGTTCTGGTGCCTTTGGTTTTTCTTCAGGCTTGACTGGAGCCTCGACTGGAGGCTTTTCCACAACAATAGGCTCTACGCTGACAAGCTCAAGGAAACCATTCGGTGAGAGAACAGAAAATCTGTGCATTCCTTCTCCTACCTCTCTAGTAATTTCTACTGGAGTTCCAATAACAAAATTCTTTGTGTCAACATAATCCTCTTCAGCAGTATAAGGAGAGATCCTTGTCTGCAGCTTGACTGTCTGTGTTGGTCTCTCTGAACCTTCAGCAGCTTCATTTCTGCCTGTTCCAAGTGAATATTCCAGATCCCTTTCATAGGTAGGAGTTCCATCTGAAAACTTGTCA
>CAZYZZ010000142.1:0-2938 GCA_964651995.1 Microcaldota archaeon | reverse complement strand
GCCTTGATTTCAATCTGCTTGCACATGCAGGTGATAAGCAAGATGGAGAAGGAAATTCAGCAAATGGACAAGTGAAAGGATTATTCAGGACAGGAGATTATAGATTTGTATTCTATGGACAGGATCTTTACCAGCATGACAGGGCAGACCCAGAAGACCAGGAAGGAAAAGACCTTACTGCAAACCTGGCAAGGATCCTTGGAGGAATCGGAAAGCATTTTGCAACAAGCGACAAGAAATTCATGGTCTATGTAGAAGCAATAGGCGGATATGAACACACTGACTTTGGAGGCCCTCTTGACCTATGGGCAGGATCTGCACTAGGAGGAGGCAAAGCAGGAATTTACATAGATGAAACAGACACACTGCTTTTGGCAAGAGTTCTCGCAGGAATGGACAGGCATCAAGGCACTGTCGGAGTAAATGACATTGAAGTAGAAGGAGAATACAGAAGAGCAACAGGAACAGTCCATGTACTTCAGGGTCTTGGAAAAAGATTCTATATATTTGCAAAAGCAGGAGCAGACTATAAGGATTTTGAGAATTTCGCAAAATATAACACTTACATCCTTTCAGGAGGACTGGAAAAAAGATTTGAGATAGCAAAACTACCAACATCACTTTCATTAAGATTATACGGCAGATACAGCATAAAAGACTACATCCAAGCTGCAGCAGAAGATACAAGAACTTTCGGCGCAATGCTTGAATACAGGATGGACCTGGGAAGAGGAATATATGCCGGAGCATATCTCAGCTATGAAAGAGACTGGGATCATGGCAGCTTCAGAGGAGATGGTGAATGGGAAGCAGGATTGTCCTTGACTGCTGTACTAGGAGATCTGTTCGGAAGCAAAAAAAAGAAATAAAAGCAACATCAACCACAAACTTTAAATATTACTATCACTTTAGAGTGAAACAGTCTTGTTGACACTCAAGATTAACAAAAAGTATGGGGGGAACATAAAAATGAAGAAAGGAAGTTTATATGCTATCGGCGCAGGAATAGTCGCATATGCTTTGACAGGATGTGCAATGCAGGAAGTCAAGACTCCAGAAGAGCTTGTAAAAGCTTCTGCAAGCCAGATAAAGACATATGCACAAGACA
The DNA here is from genome assembly GCA_964651995.1 of Microcaldota archaeon. Taxonomy (GTDB): domain Archaea; phylum Micrarchaeota; class Micrarchaeia; order Anstonellales; family Bilamarchaeaceae; genus Bilamarchaeum. The sequence goes on along the minus strand of CAZYZZ010000142.1, from coordinate 1,830 downwards.
GCAAACTCACTGTAGATGAAATGCGAAATCTTGGAGCAACATACATCAAGATAGATGACATGCTGCAAGACGGCGTAGAGAGTGCAGAGAAAAAGAAAGAGCTAGAGACAAGAAGAGATCTTCTTGAAAAACTCATAAACGCATACTTCACAAACGGAAAATTCAAGCCATATGCTTATGTCAGCGGAAGAAATCCAAGCGGACAAGTCAAGAACAATGGCGGAGGAACACCTCTACCAACAAGACTTGAAGAAAAAACTTTTGCTGAAGCTTACAAAAATGTAAGGATGAGAGCAGAATATATGAGCAGGATGCACGCAGAATGGGGAAGTGTCCAGGACGGCATGGTCAGCGAGAGAGTCGACAATGCAGCATTCCATGCAAGATACTTCTTGACAGACGAAGACACATTTGAAGGACTGCTTAAAAAGAAAGGCAAGTTCGGCGGACGTGCAGAAGAAGCATCATGGAGCAATGCACAGCATGAAAGATACTTCAACGACGGTGTTACAGAAAACGGCATCGGAATCCATACTGCTTTCGGCCTTGTAGGAGAAGATTACACACTTACAGCAGAGCTTAAGAAAGAAGTTGACGAAGCCCTGAAAGAGAAAAAGGCTCCTGCTCCGACACCTGAAGCAAAAGAGCCAGAAGAAACACCAGAACCAGAAGCACCAGGAGAAGAAGGCGCACCTGCTGAAGGAGCTGCTGACGGAAAAGAACCTGCTGATGCAGGTGAGTCCAAATAAATTTTTTATTTTTATTCTCTTAAAAAATCAGGGGCCATCATCATGAAAAAATTCATTGAAAAAAACCTTCCATTCTTATCAATATTAATAATTGCAGCCTTATTCATAACACCATTCATAGTAGCAAATGATTTTGCAGATTTTGGTGATGTGAATGATTTCTCTGATTTCGGCGATTTCAGCGATTTTGCAGATTTTGGTGATGCAAACGATTTCTCTGACTTCGGAGATGCAAATGATTTCTCTGATTATGGAGACAGCGATGATTTTTCAGACACAGGAGACTCTAGCGGAGTGCCGCCTGCACAACCAGGACCAGAAACTCCTGATGAAAGTGAAGATGGCTTAGACGACGGCGTAGATGACAGCCCATTTGACGCTTTTCCTGACGATGATGAACCAGGACTTGATGACATCCCACCAGTTGATGAGCCATATGAAGCTATCATAGATTTAGAAATAAGCGACAATCCAGACCCTGTAGAGGCTGGAGAAGAATTAGTATACACGATCACATATTTCAACAGAGGATATTGGGAAGCAACAGATGTTGTGATCAAAGATATTGCAGACGATAATGCGCCGTTAAGATCTGCAGACCCAATGCCTGACGCAGACAGATATGCATGGCATATCGGAACAGTGCCAGCAAAAACAGGAGGCACAATAATAATAAGAGCAGAAGTAGAAGAGGATACTGAAGACGGCAGAGTACTTGCAAACACTGTTACTGCAGCTTATTTTGACCAAGTATATGGAAACAAGCTTGCAAGCGAGACAGAATATACAAGAGTCTCATCTGATGAAGATGAGGATGAAGAGCCAATACCAGAACCGCATATAGGCGATGATGAGACAATAGGCATCAAGATATTATCCACAAGATTTCCTGCAGAATCAATAAGCGGAGAATCCTTCATGATGGTGATGCGCATTGAAAATGACGGCACAGAGAGCCTTGAAGACATAAAAATCGCAGTAGTAAACCAGGAACTCGGCATAAGGACAAGCGCAGGACCATTTGACCTTGGATCTGGAGATGATACAACAAAGACGTTATTGCTAGACATTCCAGAATACA
>CAZYZZ010000141.1:0-2938 GCA_964651995.1 Microcaldota archaeon | reverse complement strand
AACAAGGCCAAAACTTTCTCTTGAGAAAAGGGATGCTATTTTACTGCTCGAGGTTTTATCAGCAGTGCGGGATGTAGCCCAGGATGATCCAAAGAGAACTGCAGAACTTTTGGATACTGCAACTTCTGTCCTGCTAAACGGAACAGACCCCGGCTCACTGGATCGCTCCTATGATCCTCTGATCAAGAAACTGAGTAAATTCTATCCAAAAATCGGACAGCAGTCATTGTTCTCCTGATTCTTCTAGTTATTTAAATCTTTTTTTCCTAATCTTCTTCCATGGCAACCACTGAAGAGATAATAGCAGAATTTACTGGCGTTGGAGTCTCAGAGCACGACGCACAGGTTCTAGCTGACTGCATACTAACGAAAAAATCATGCTCATGGGTAAACACCGAAGATGTAAATCCTCAAATGCTCAAGGACGTAGACCGTGTTATTGAAAAGAATAGCTATGGGATTTCTGTAAAAGTCGATTCAATCCCGACTCGAAGCAAATTCATCTGGGATGTCAAGGTTCTATAGCCTGCAGTGGCTCCTGCTTCTGTTCCAGATCAGATCTCTTCTTGTTACTCTGCTAAGGAGCTTTCTTGTATCTATAATCTATTATAATACCATATTCAATACTCATATATGAGATCCTTTGCATGTGATTCCATTCTGATTGAAAACGGAAAACTGCTTCTGGTAAAGCGTGCTTACGAACCTTTTGCAGGGCAGTGGGCCCTTCCAGGAGGCAGAATAGATGAGGGTGAGACTGCTGAAGAATGTCTTATCCGCGAGATGAGAGAAGAGACAAACCTGGAAGTTCGCCCAGTAAAATTCACCGGACTTTATTCTGATCCCAAAAGAGACCCAAGGGGAGTAATTGCTGCTGCTTATCTTGTAGAGCGCATCTCTGGAGAGCCAAAGGCAGGAGATGATGCTGCAGAAGTAGCATGGTTTGACCTGGGCAAGCTCCCTCCTCTTTGCACAGACCACCAGAAAATCCTAAGCGACGCACTAGAGCTTATCGCATAAGCGAAACCTATATATCAATCACTTGGGTCAAAGAACCATGATCCATATGAAACTCTTTATTCTTGTTATCCTGTCCATTCTGTTTTTCGGGTGCGCTTCTGTTTCAGATGCCCCTGCCGCAGATGAGGCTCCTCATGAGGAACCTTCTAATTCAGATTGGAAGGATTTTGAGCTGGTCGATGTTTCAACAGGAAGCACATTCCGCATCAGTGATTATTCAGGAAAGCCAGTTCTGGTTGAAAGCTTTGCAGTATGGTGTCCAACATGTCTGCAGCAGCAGAAAGAGCTACAATCCATTGTAGAGTCACATGGAGACGAAATCGTCCATGTCTCCCTTGATACTGATCCAAATGAAGATGCACAAAAAGTTCTTGACCATCTGCAGCAAAACAATTTTGACTGGCACTATGCAATCTCTCCTTCTGGTCTTACTGATGAGCTGATTGATGAATTTGGAATAGAGATAGTAAATGCGCCTTCTGCTCCGATAATCCTTGTATGCGCAGACCAGAGCGCGCGCCTTCTTCCAAGCGGCCTCAAGAGAAGTGCTGCAATCCTTGAAGAAGTTGAAAAGGGGTGCTAAAATTGCTGCTGGAAGATCTGGGTTCCTCATTTGTTCTTGGGCTTCTCACTCCTCTGACTGCACTGTGCACACTTCCTCTTTTCCCTGGCTTCCTGGCATATCTGACTGAGCAGCTCTCAAGCAGGAATATTCGGATCTCGCCCTTTGGTCTGTCCCTGATTGTCAGCCTTGGAACAATATCATTCATGGTGCTCTTTGGACTGGTCTTCTCGACTATTCTTCAGGTCTCCCTGACAAACGTCATTGGAATCATCTCTCCAATTGCATTCTTTTTCCTTGGTGCAGTGAGCATAGCAATGATACTGGATTATGATCTCTCAAGCCTCTTTCCCCAGTTCCAGGCGCCAATTTCAAAAAATCCGATCATAAGCGCCTACTCTTTTGGATTTTTCTTTGGTGCAATAGTCATCCCCTGCAATCCGCTGTTTATCGCAGCAATCTTTGCAAAAAATCTTCTTTCAAATGATGCCCTTCTAGGCGTTTTCAATTTCCTGTTCTTTGGATTTGGAATCAGCTTTCCACTGGTTCTGTTTTCACTGCTCTCAGGCTCCCAGTCCAGCTCAATAATCAAGTTCCTGATAAAACACAAGAGAAATATCAACCTGTTTTCAGGAATCATCATGCTGCTGGTTTCAATCTACTACATTGTCTTCGTCTTCAAGATTTTCGGAGCCTTGTAATCCGGCAAGAATCAATCTGCCTTGGAAAAAATAGTGCAGGGTCCTTCGTCAGCTCCCTGGCTGATAATTATTCTGAATTGTCTATCATTGCAAGGTCTCCAAGTGCAACCATGTCCTCTTCTGCCCTTGCAGCTGCAGCAGCTTCCTTTCTTGCAACTGCCCGGATTCCCTTGTATTGGTCATAGAGGCCTTTTAGTTCATCCCGGATAACCTTGAGATCGACTTCAATGCTTTCAATTTCGCCTTCTCCATCGCTGATGTCCTTTTCAACATACCTGATCTTTCGGCGTGCCCGCTCGACTTCCTTGACCTCTTCGAGCTTTTCGTCGATCTTACGCATCTTTTTGATTAGTTCTCTTTCCATAGCAGGGGTATATGCTGCAGTCGAGATCTTGAACTCCAATGATCTTTTCATCTTCCTAAATGGAGCTACCTGGACATCCTTGGTCTGCTCGAGGAATGGTTTGAGGGCTTTCTGCTCGTACTTCTTGTATCTGATCCTCCTGTTGAGGGCCTTTATTCTGTCAATGAGCTCTCCCTTCTGCTTCTCAAGTTCGTCTATTCTGGCCTTGAGCGAGTCCTCAGGTGTCCCTTCTTTGGTTTCTTCTTCAGTTCCCATGCTATCACTAAAACAAGTATTCCGAATATTGTAGAG
>CAZYZZ010000140.1:0-2959 GCA_964651995.1 Microcaldota archaeon | reverse complement strand
AACAAGAAGCCTCGGAAAGTTTTCCCTTGTCAGTGCAAGGTATGAAAAATGCTTTGAATCCTTCAGCAGCATGTTGTACTTTGGCTGGTAGTTCTTGACCATGTTTGACTCCAGGATAAGCGCTTCCATCTCGTTTTTTGTCAGTATAAATTCAATTTCCTCTATCTGATTTACCAGAACTCTGGTTTTGGTGTCATTTGCGCGGGTAAAATACTGTAAAAGACGCTTTCTAAGATTCCTTGCCTTTCCGATGTATATTATATCTCCGCGGCTGTCCTTCATCAGGTATATCCCGGCTTTTTCTGGATATTTTGATCGGACAAATTCCATAATACATCATCTTAGTGCCTGCTGGAGGTATCTGGCTGTGTGCGTATCTTTTTTTGCAACATCTTCAGGAGTTCCCTCTGCAACTACTGTCCCTCCTCCATCTCCGCCGTCTGGTCCAAGGTCAATTACCCAGTCCGCACTTTTTATGACGTCCAGGTTGTGCTCTATTACTATCATGCTGTTTCCCTTGTCAACAAGCCTCATCAGGACTTCAAGAAGCTTGCTCACATCATCAAAGTGGAGGCCTGTTGTAGGCTCATCAAGAACATACATTGTTTTTCCTGTTGACCTTTTGGATAGTTCTGTTGCAAGCTTGACTCTTTGCGCTTCGCCGCCTGACAATGTTGTTGCAGGCTGTCCAAGCTTGATATATCCAAGTCCGACATCCTGAACTGTCTGCAGCTTGTTTTTCACCGCTGGGATGTTCTTGAAGAATTCAAGAGCCTCATTGACACTCATGTCAAGAACCTGCGAAATATTCCTCTCTTTGTATACTATTTCAAGAGTCTGCGAGTCGTATCTTTTGCCCTTGCACACTTCGCATGGCACATATACGTCGCTAAGGAAGTGCATTTCTATCTTTATCAGCCCGTCTCCCTCGCAATTGCTGCATCTTCCATCTGCGACATTGAATGAGAATCTCCCTGCCTTGTATCCGCGCGCCTTTGCCTCAGGAGTTTTTGCAAACAGTTCCCTGATTGGGGTAAATGCACCTACATATGTTGCAGGATTCGATCTTGGCGTTCTTCCAATCGGCGACTGGTCAACCTCGATAATCTTGTCAAGCATTTCCGCATTTCTTATTGTTTTGAATTTCCCCACCTTGAGCCGTGACCTGTTGAGCGCATTTGAAAGTGCAGGGAATAATGTCTTTGAAACCAAAGATGATTTTCCTGATCCTGAAACTCCTGTGATGCAGGTCAGGGTTCCAATTGGAATTCCAACATCTATCTCTTTGAGATTGTTTTCATTTGCTCCAACCAGCGTTAATTTCTCCCCTGCTTCCCTTCGTTTTTTTGGAATTGCTATCTTCTTTTTACCGGACAGATATGCTCCGGTTATTGATTCCTTGGTATTTATGACGTCCTTGTGGCCTCCTGTTGCAATGATCTCTCCTCCATTCGCTCCAGCGCCAGGACCAATGTCGATTATGTGGTCTGCTTCCCTTATTGTTTCCTCGTCATGCTCTACAATAACAAGAGTATTTCCAAGGTCCCTGAGTCTTTTGAGCGTTGCAATAAGTTTTCCATTGTCGCGCTGATGCAATCCTATCGACGGCTCATCAAGGACATATATTATGCCTGTGAGGTTTGTTCCTATCTGGGTTGCCAGGCGGATTCTCTGTGATTCTCCTCCTGATAGTGTTGAGCTTTCCCTTGATAAGGTGAGGTACTCAAGCCCTACATTTTCAAGGAATTCAAGCCTTGAATTGATCTCCTTGAGTATCGGAGCAGCTATCTTCCTCTCGCTCTTGTCAAAACTCACACCGGAAAGGTTCTTTTTTGTTTTTGAGATCGAAACATCACAGATCTCTGATATGTTCCATTTTCCAATCAGGACGCTCAGCATCTCAGGTTTCAGCCGCTTTCCCTTGCACTTTGGACATTTCTTTTCTCTCATGAATTTTCCGATCTCGTTTTTTCTCCTGTCGGATTTGGTCTGATGAAATAACCGCTCAAGCTGAGGAATCACGCCCTCAAAATCACCTTCATACTCATATACTGCACTACTGCTTTTGCTTTCATATTTGAATTTCATCTTGTCATCAGTGCCATGTAATATGACATCAAGCTTGTCCTTGCTTATCTTTGAAACAGGCGCTCTGATATCAATTCCGAATTTTTTTGCAACTACCTTGATCTGATGGATTCTCCAGCTCCCTTCCATAAGCCCCCCATAGCAGACAATAGCACCATCTATTATCGAGAGTTTCTTATTCGGGATTATAAGGTCCGGATCAAATTCCATCTTGAATCCAAGGCCATGGCACTGTTCGCATGCGCCAAAAGGAGAATTAAATGAAAAGTCCCTTGGCTGCAGCTCTCCAAGTGAGATGCCATGCTCAGGACATGCATTTTTCTTTGAGTATGTTTTTTTCTCATTATTATTTTTTGCAATAAGAATCCCGTTTCCCTCTTCAAGCGCTGATTCTATTGCCTCATGAAGCCTCTCATCATCGCTTGTACTGAGCCTGTCGATCCTGATGGATATATGATGCTTGATATTCTTGTCCAGCTTCGGCGTTTCTTCTTCCAAATTGACTAATTTCGAATCAACATATACGAAATAGAATCCAGCATCCTTCATTTTCTTGAATTCCTTTTCATATCTTCCTTTTTCCCCGCGTGCTATTGGCGCGAGTATCTCAATTTTCTGATCCTTCCACCTGGTCTTGATTCCATGAGCGATCTCATCTGGCCCCTGCTTTGAAATAGGTTTTTTGCATACAGGACAGTGGGGGTGCCCGACCCGAGCAAACAGAAGCCTCAGGTAATCATAAATCTCAGTTACAGTTCCGACAGTTGATCTTGGGTTTCTTGATGTTGTTTTTTGATCAATTGAAATTGCAGGAGAGAGGCCCTCTATAAGTTCAACGTCGGGCTTGTTCATTATTCCGAGAAACTGTCTT
>CAZYZZ010000139.1:0-3029 GCA_964651995.1 Microcaldota archaeon | reverse complement strand
TTCTTATTGTAACAAGGAGATTTCCATTTTCAGTGTCGTACTTGGCACTTTGGACAAGCACTTCTGAATTATCTACATAATCAATGCTCTCAAGAAGACCCTCCGAGGAGGTGAATTCTTCAAGCGAAGTCTTGGAACTGCCGTATTTTACTATTACAAGCGCAGTAACCTCACCTGATGAGATCTCAGACATGTCAAAGTCATAGCTTACAGGAATCTGTTCTCCTCGTTCTATGAGGGCTGTTTCGCTTTCACTGAATATCTTGTGATCAACACCATCTACTTTTACCCTGACTTCAAGGTTGTAGTATGCCGGACCTTCTCCGATGTTGTCTACACTCACCATAACCTGTTCAGATTGCGTGTTGTAGAATACGTCGCTGATTTCAACATCTGGCTGATATGATGGCATTGGGAATTGGTCTAGCACAAGCACACCTGTTCCTTCAGAAGGAAGGACCTGGGCAAACTTTACAATGATACCGAATGACTTGTTGAGGCCTTCTTTCTCAAACTCGAGTTCCATCTTTTCTCTCACGTCATAAACAGGAACAACAAGATCGTTTCCAAGAAGCAGGGCTGAAATGAAGTCCCCTGAGCGGACATTTTCCTTTATGAAGGAATATGTGCTCTCTGGCATGATTCTTCCTGTCAGGAGTATTGGCTTGTCCCCGATGGTCATGCTTTCCTCAAGGAAAGAACCATCGACGATTATTATGCTGTCAAGAGAGTATTCGCTCATGACTTTATCGACTATTTCAAGATTATCCTCGAACTTATCTTCACCTTTTCCAATAAATTCCGGATTGTAAGGAGAAAGTGCATTTTTCACTGCCTGGTCGACATAACCATAGACAGTTACTTTTTCAGCACCTTCGACTACAGAAGCAACATCTTCTGCATTATTCTTGTTTGCAAGGATAACATATGAATCAGAGAGAGCAGCGTATGGGATTACTGAGATTGCTCCATCTGAGAATGCAGAATCAACAATGATAAAGCGCTTTGCGCCTGATTTTTCTGCAAGCTCCAGGTTTGTTACTGCAGCATCGCCGGATTCGTAAACTTTAACAGTGTTGTTCTTCAGCTTCAGGTCATTTTCAACAAATGAGCTGACAGGAACCTCTGACTGTATAAGAAGTATGTCATGGCCAGAGCCAACCTTTGCTGCAAATATTGAACTATCCCCATTAGGCGGGATAAACTTCATCGGAACATTGAGCACATTGGCATAATAAACGCCAGAAAGGACATCTCGTCCATCCATAGAATTAACTGCAACAAAATCCTCTGCAAAAGCAGTTGTCATGAGTAGTATGAGCATGAAGATAGTGATATTTCGCATATTTTGACCTCCCTCAACAATGGCATCTTTCCCCCTCTCAACGGCGTAGAGCCAATTCACTAACATCGGAAATAAAATAAAAAATAAAAAAAATGTACAACTTCAGTTGAGCTCAACGAAGAAGTAATATAGAGCTGTGTCGCTCGGACCATTTCCTGTTGGGACCATGATCTCGTAGTCTGCTGCTTCACCGTTGTAGTTGACGCCAGTACCGTTGATGTCAACGCAGAATGCAAGCTCATTTGTCGTTGGTGTTGATGTACCATCGTCAAATGCACAGGTCTGGAATCCGCTGTCAAGAGTTACACCATTGGATGTAACTGCACTTCCAACATCATCAAGAGTTGCGCTGCAGGACTCGGTAAGAGTACTTGTTCCAGAGTCGGCGTCGGTTGTTGTGTAAGCATATGCAGTATCAACATCTCCACCAGTTGTTAATTGGAGTGATGAGAAATCAAATGCTGAGTCTCGTGCGACACAAACTTCACCACCGTCGGTTGTTGCCCATGTCCATGAGTAAACCTGTGCTGCTGAACTGTCTGCAAGCACGATAGAACCGACAACATCACCATAGAATGATGCCCATTTCTCTGTTGAGACACCTGCGCTGACGTTTACGCCAGATACATTACCACCTTCAGTAGTAACGTTACCAGAAGTGTTTCCGGACCATTTGCCCCTCTCTACTTCTGTTCCAACTGCTGCTCCGGAGATAGCGAAGGCCATTCCACTGAGCAAAACAATTCCGAATATAGCATATATCCATTTTGGATTCATTATTTTTCACCTTTGGGAAGTAACGTGAATTACCTCTGCAATCGATAGGAGGTTAAGCTTTATAAAGCTTGTGCGACTTTCGACGGTTTTTCCTATTTATTATATTAGTGCGATCATTTTTTGGAGGAGGTTTTGGACTTCCCGTTCGGAAGTATTTCAAGCAGCTCGTCAGGGTGCACGGAGTAGCGTTTTGCAAGCGATTTGGCAAGAGCTCCCTTGGTCTTGCCAGTTTTTGATGGAAGGAGCAACAATTCGCCCTTGAGCTCTGTTTTTGAGATTTCTGGCAAAAGTACAACCCGATCACCCAGAAGACCGATTTTCAGGGCAAGCCTTGTTCCGCGAAACCACTTCCTCTCTCCTTTGATTGCAAAAGCGCCTGCTGGTATAAAACCGCCTGTTGCATGCTTTGAGACCTGGTCTTTTGAAACAGAATAAACATCAACAGCAGCATTTGCATTTATCCATGCCTTGGAGTAGCTTGCTGTAAACTGCGCAGCCTCGTGTTGCTCTTCCTCTGTTGCATCCTTCCCATCCTTCATGACAACTGCCGCGCCGCCCTGGATGTCTGCATGGAAGAAAAGATCATTAGGCTCCAGATATTTTGAGACAACAGTATCATTCTGCTTGGCGTTTCTCCCGCCGATCATAAGATGAGTGCCTGCATAGGCAAAATGGAATTTCTCAAACCACTCTTTTTGTTTTTTTATCCTCACTTCTTTTTTTACAACAGTTGAGGCTTTTTCCATCTCCTTTTCAGTTTGCTTTATTGCTTCTTCTGCACCAGCAAGCTTTGCTCGCGCTTCCTTTGCAAGCTCGTAGTAATAGGCCGCATTTTCATTTACTGACTTGTTATAGAAAAGCTTGATGCGCATGTAATTGATTTTAACTGTAAGGCTCTTAATATTGA
>CAZYZZ010000138.1:0-3058 GCA_964651995.1 Microcaldota archaeon | reverse complement strand
TAATCATCTGCCTTAGAGGGTTCCTCAGGAGATTCTTGAATCCTTATCTTATTCTGTTTCTTGCTATAAGTCAAAATGTCGAAGGAATTTAGAAGAATCAGGAAACTTCCGATATTGAATTTTTCTACGGTGAGGGCATGGTGGCATAACAAGTTTTTAACATTCTCTTTAGTTACATGTGGGCTACCCCACAATACCTGTATAAGTATCTTTACTGGTTTATAGTTTTTCAGAAGGGACTTGATCAGCATTTTTGATTCTTCTTCCTGATTTGTGCAAAATTTTAAGAGATAGTATTTTTTTCCTGTCTCAGTGAGCTTAAAAATCGTCTCAGTGATTTTAAACGGTCCCATTGCTGATGCATTGTGTTCATCCGTAACAAGTCCTACCTCCATGAGAAATGCGAGTTTGTGCTTGGCATTGCTGACGCTACCCTCGGGCTTCCATGCTGTTACTTTGCCCATCTTTCCTATCAATTCTAGATATTCTTTCCAAGAATATTTGGGTAATTCCATCATTTACCTCCCAAAGATACTGATATATGGAAAGATATAAAAAACGTGCAGTTTTCAGAGGGTGATATTTTCCCTTTATCAAAAAAACCACCCTCTTTTATCCTATTTATGGTCATCTAAGCTATAGAATCATGGGCATGGAATCTACTATAAAATAGTTTGTGCGAAAATGGGCAGAATACTGCCCAAAATCGCTGCTGACCTGAGGCCAGCTTGGAGTGCAGGAGGAAGGATTTGAACCTTCGAAGGCACTAAGCCACAGGATTTCTTCTGAAAGTTTTTGGGACCGCCTTTTTTCTAAAAAGGTGGGACTTAAGTCCTGCGCATTTGACCAGACTTTGCTACTCCTGCATAAGTAAAGATGACAGCCCTGAAGAAAACCCCCAGGTTTGGAGTGGCAAAACTCCCTATCGAACGACGAATCGTTCGAGGGGCATCATGAACGTTACGACGTTCATAACGTGAACTCGTTCAAGGTCTTTGCTACTCCTGCATAGAAGAATAACTACGTAACTGTATAGGAAAAGAAATAAATTCTAATCGCAGATATGCAGATGGTGAGGATTATGGCAACTGGAACAAAAAAAACAACAAAGAAAAAAGCTACAAAAAAGACATCCAAGGCAAAAAGCTCAAAGACAAAGAGCAAGTCCAAAACAAAGAAAGGATGCAGAGGCTGCTGTAGATAATACTACAGCACTTTTACTTTTTTTCCGTCATAGAAAAGCGTCTCTTCGAATCTCATCCCATAATTCTTCAGATAGAATGCAGGCTCGATTGCAAGAACTGTGCCAGAGAGAGGATCTCTTGATTTTGATCTGAGGTTTGGAAGCTCGTGGACATCCAGGCCAACGCCATGCCCGATAGAATGGATGAGTCTTGGAAACCCGGATTTCTCAATTTTCTTTTCAGAAAGATTTGCAAGAGCGCCGCCGGTTTTAAGATTTGGAATTTCATCAATAATTGAGTAGAAGAGATTCTGAAGAGTTTCATACTGCGCTTTTTTCTTTTTGTCCCCGTCAAGGATAAAGCATCTGGTCAGATCAGAGCAGTAATGCTTGTACCTGACCCCATAATCAACCATCAGGAGATTCCCGATTTTTTTCCTGCGGGCCCTGTAGTGGGGAAACGATGTTGAGGAGTCTGTTGCAACAATAGGATCAAACGCACTCTCAAGGCCCATTTCAACTGTCATTATCCTGAGCTGCTTTTCAATATCAAGTTCTGTCTTGTTTTTGAAATCAAGAGAGGCAAATATTTCGCGGGTAAAGTGCACTGCTTTTTTGATTGCGGAAACTTCAGCTGAAGTTTTTTTTGCCCTCTGCCGAAGGAGCTTTAGAGAAACGTCAACAGGATTGCAGATAACTTCAAGACGCGATAAGAGAGCAGCAGAAATGGAAGAAAAATCCATTTGAACCTTTTTTCTGTAAATATACCTAGAGAGCTCGGGTATGGGGTCCTGGTAAACAACAATTTTGCCTTTGAACTGGGACCTTGCAAGGGATTCGTTCATCTTTGGAACAAAAAGGATTTTCTTATCCCCGATAAGAAGAAAAGCATGGTCAATGTCCACTTTTGAATGATAGTAGAAGTTTGGATCAAATTCCTCACCACGGTACAAAAGCAACATGAACTTCATAAGTAGCCAATTCTATAAAGAATTTCGGTAGGCTCAGACTTCAAAAGTCTTGGGTTTTCCTGAATCTGCTTCAATGATCAGCTTTGCCGGAGTCTTGGAAAGCGGATAGGTAAACTCCACTGCCTGCCCTTTCCTTATCCTTTTTCTCTCAAACTTGATTTTGTCCCCTGGAAATTTGGCTTCCACAGTAACCTTGTGAAGATTCCTGTTTGCAACTACAGTCAGGGTAGTGTTGTTCTCAAAATTCTTTTTCCTGTAGTTAAACGGCCTGTTTCTGAGTATAACAAATATTAGTGCCAGTATGAAGAGTAGTACAAATCCTCCAATACAGCCCAATACAAGGGTAGTTTCGTCACTCATATGAATCCCAGGCTTGATCGAGATTTAACTACGACAACCTTTATTTTAAAGGGTCGCAGTCTTTTCCGCAAAAGCGCATCATTGGTTGCAACAATTGCATTGTGCTCTTTTGCATATTCGACTATCCAATCATCTACATGCTGATCATTTTTAATTACTTCAATTGGGTTTGATTCCAGAATTTTCTTTGCAAGACGCGCTGCAATGCCGTTTTTGCTTCTGGACTTGCCAAGTTTGTCAAGCTCAGCGATTGTCTGCGAGGATATGACAAACTTATGGCTCACCTCTATGAGGTAATCGAGTTCCTTTATTACATTGATTTTGAATTGAAACGGCACTAAAAGAAAATTAGTGTCAAGAATCACTATTCTGGGAGCCATACACAAGCTAAAGGCAGGTTAGCATAAAAACATTTCGTCTAAAGAAGCAACTTTGGCGAAGTTGTGGGAAAATATGTGAAGAAGGGAATATTTATAAAGAGTTGCTCTCAAAAATAGATTATTAACAATTATGGAGAGGGTGATGTAAAAAATGTCAGAACCAG
>CAZYZZ010000137.1:0-3065 GCA_964651995.1 Microcaldota archaeon | reverse complement strand
ATTCCGTTTCCAGGCCTTGAGAACAGGATTCCGAATTTTGCTGCAACGCTCTTGAGATAATCATGGTCATCTGCATTCCTGAAGTCTGTCTGAAGCATGTTATGGTCGACATAGCTGACCGAAAGTTCTGTCTTGACCCTTGGCACTCCAAGTGCTTCAAATTCCAGATATGCCATTGTTCCAGTTGCGTCCTGGGTCAGCGTTTGGTCGATTTTTATTGTTATTTCCTTGCCAGATTCTAATTCCCCTTCCTTCAAATGTTCCTTTAATATTTTTTCAGTTACACTTGCCATTAAAATCCCTTTGAAAACTAGAACTTGGTATCTTTAGTAGCCCTTATAAAAGGCTTCTTTCTGCCTGAAAAAATACGGCAATCGCGGAAGTTTTCCCTTCGAGGAACACACAATTATATGCTTACTCTCTCTAAAAATAATCAGGGGTGGTAAAAATATGAAAACACTAATTGTGTATGTATCTGAGCACAGGAAAAATACCGAGAAAATAGCAAAAGCATTTGCTGAAGTTATTGATGCTGATCTGATCAATCCAATATCCTGTGAGCTGAATTCTTTTGACAATTATGACCTTATAGGCTTTGGGTCTGGCATCTATCATTCAAAGTTCCATGCTTCTTTGTATCGTCTTCTTGACCATTGCAATCCAGTGCAGGGAAAGATGGCATTTATCTTCTCGACAAGCGGCCATCCTGAGCATAAGCATCTCAATAACTATAACAAGGAATTTGAGAGCAGGCTTTCTTCCTTGGGCTTCTCTGTTGTCGGGAACTTTTCCTGCCGTGGCCATGATGCCTGGGGCCCTCTTAAATTAGTTGGCGGAATCAACAAAAGCAAGCCTGATTCAACTGATATAGAAAATGCAAAGCAGTTTGCAGAAAGCATGAAAACCAAATTTTTGCAAGACTAAGTCCTGTTCATATACTAAATATTTTTTTCTGCCTTAACCTTATCATGGACTTTTTTCAGATACAGGATCGCAATTCCAGGTTTTTCGCTGAATTCTGGGATTGCTACAAGTCATCGTTTATCTCTGATGAGAGAAGAAGCTTTGAAAAGCAACTTGCAATTGTCCGGAATCCGGAGTATCATCTGCATGCTGCTACTATTGACAATAATTTCATAGGGTTCCTTTCTTCCTGGAAATTCGATGACTTTGTTTTTCTGGAACACTTTGCCATTGTTGAAACAGAAAGGGGCAGGGGCTATGGATCTGATATCCTCAAAGAATTCATAAGTTCCTCAAAAGTTCCAATCATCCTCGAAGTTGAAAAGCCCGTATCAACTGACCAGAAGAGAAGGATAGCATTTTACCTGGGCTTTGGATTCCATCTCAATACCTTTGATTACATACAGCCCTCCTATGGTGATGGAAAAAATCCGCTTCATCTGCTTTTGATGAGCTATCCTAAGGAGCTTGATGATAGCAGCTTCAATAAAATAAGAGACAAACTTCATACATTTGTCTATGGCCTCAAAACTTCTATCAAATAAAATCGCCTGTGCATTTTTTTCCAAATTCTGCACGCCTTCAATTGTTTTTTATGCTCCATGAGCATTTCTCTTCTTATGGGGCTTAGAAATATCAGAAAATTCTTTTGGATTATTGTTCCGGTAATTGCAATTGGCGGAATGTTTTATCCTGTTCTTGGTTTGCTCATGCTTCCGATGATGATTGCACTACTTGTAATGTCATATTTCAAGGCAAGATACTGGTGCGCCAACCTCTGCCCTCGCGGAAGCTTTCTTGATTTCATAATACGTCCTTTCTCCGGTTTTGGAAAGGCGCCTGGATTTCTAAATTCGCAATTATTCCGCTATGGATTCATGATTCTGTTCCTTGCACTATTCCTCTATAGAATTACTACTGCGGCTCTGGAATTTAGAGGATGGATCCTGCTTGAAAAAATCGGATTCGTATTCGCCAGCATTTGTCTTATCACAACCATTGTAGCAACTATTCTTGGATTTTTTTATTCTCCAAGAACATGGTGCACTTTTTGTCCGATGGGCACACTTCAAACCGAAATCCACAAGATAAAAGCAAAATGATCAGAACTCAGCCACCTGCAGCTTAATGTTTATGGAATCTATGAAAATTGCAAAAAGAAAGTACCAAGTACTAAATGCAGGAGGAATGGATTTAACTTCAAGTTAGCTTTATCGATTTTTTTGAAGTAAATGCAGGAATTTATGCATTTGCTAACTTCACGAATCCTATATGGGAAGCCCTCATCGCGGATATGAAATCTGATATTTTTTATAATTAATGATAATCTAGCTTGATGATATGGGACTGCGGAATTTAGGATACTGTCAACTGTTCTCAGAATTGGTGTGGGAAACCGCTTCAGATTTGGTTTTCCTGCTGGCGATGAACGCTCCTATTGTTCCGAATAATCCACATATAATCGCATTGAACAGACCAATTACCACAGCCACAAATGCCAATGCCAGTAAATTGCTGCTTACATCTGGCGGGTAACCACCAGTAATGGCACCTACAAAAACCATCACGAAGCTTTGACTGGCTCCTGCAATAGCGCTGGTGAGTGCTCCGCCCTTGATTCCCATGCCCCACTTCTTAACCGAACGGTAGCCTGCCCATGCGGCTACGGCGAAGTAGATAATCAAAACTAGAAATCTTATTACGATATTAATCGAGATTAAAGAGAATAATGGTTCAGGCAGTAGGGTTCTTAGCGATAAAATAATAAGTAGAACCGTAGGCAGCATTGCCGCTTCAAGATGCTTGTTTATTGTTGGGGCCATAATTATCAAAGTTTATTCTAGCTTTCGCAGGCAAAATATGAAAAGCTTACTTTCGCCACATCTAGGTGCATTGACTGTGCTATATGGGCGCTCCGGGATTTGAGACCTAAATCTAATTTCCCCTAAAATAGGTAGTAGAAGAAAAAACTATGTGTTTTTTTTAATTTAAAAAAAATGTGCAGGAGGAAGGACCTCCGTACTTAGTACAGTGCAGACCCCCGAAATCTCGAGTTCCGCCGCTGTTCCGATGCGGGACAGAGGTTAAAAAGGTCTCTTTTT
>CAZYZZ010000136.1:0-3089 GCA_964651995.1 Microcaldota archaeon | reverse complement strand
CAAATGCAAGGTTAGATCCTGGAAATGCAACAATGGTCCTCGTCCATACTTTGCGACCAGGTCCTTCTATGTCTTCTGCAAGGACTTTTGAAGCAAAACGGTTCGGGATAAGTTTTGCTCTCCCTTTTTCCTTGGCCATTGCATCGGCAAAATTGAAAACCCCTGGTACAGTAGAAAATCTGGACATAAAAGTATCAAGTATTTGATTGATAATTGCCTTTAAAATACCTTGTTTAACACAAAAAAAGATTGATCGCCGCACCTATGCAATTACCTGCCGAGGGAGTCTAAGCAGAATTAATATCGACCTCCCGTTGGTCCGCATCAGTAAATCACGGTTTTCTGGAAATGAGAATATAGAAGAAAACAGAATTGCTGCGTCTGGGATTCGAACCCAGGTCGATGGAGATCTTCACGCCCGAGCACCCCTGTTTTGGGGCGCCTTTTTCTAAAAGGCGCATGAAAGTCCACAATCCTTGACCGGACTAGACGAACGCAGCTTGTTAAGATACCAGTTTCATTATTTCAGCATGAATAGTGTCTATATCGTTATTAGCGTCAATCATGTGCCAATTAGGTGTTAAAAACCTTTCTTCTGCAAGCCTTTGGAAATTTGCCCGGACTTTGTCAAGATAGGCAGCATTTTCTTCGTAGCGGTCGAGCTCCTTCTGTGCAGTTTTCCTGCTCTGTGAAGTCCTGGAATCAATATCCAGAAGAATGACATGGTCAGGCTTGATGAAATTAATTCCCTCGACAATTCTCTTTCCGCGCTCATGATCAATGCTGTTTACTTCATAAGATATCGTAGAGAAAATATAGCGGTCAAGGATCACGTTTTTACCCTCATCCAGGGCTTTTTTCACATTCTCCTGGTCTTCTGCAATATCTGCCAGAAACAGCAGGAAAAGTGATTTGGGATCAATGGTCCTTTTCTTCTCGAGGAAATCATTGAGCATCTGGAACTTGGAGGTCGGATATTTGAAGACAACTGCATCCAGTTTTTTTGCAAGAAGTTCTACCTGCGTCCCTTTTCCAGAGCCATCCACACCTTCAAATACGATTAGCATATGATTCTTTTGATAGTTAAGTTCGCCTATTTTTTAAACTTAATTTATCTATAGGATATGGTGCAATAAATGAACCTAATTTCTATCAGAGACATAGACATTAAAGACATTGAAGGGATTTTGGATCACGCTGAAAAAATCGATAATGGCGATTCGAAGGTTGATCTTGGCGGGAAAATACTTGCAACGATGTTCTTTGAACCATCGACAAGAACCAAATTATCATTCCAGTCTGCGGCAATGAGATGCGGGATGGAAGTGCTTGACTTTTCACCAGGAACTAGTTCTCTCAAGAAAGGGGAAAGCTTTGCAGACACTCTCAAAACAGTTGAAGGATATGCAGATGCACTTGCAATCCGCCATCCAAAGGAAGGAGCAGTAAGGCTGGCATCAAGCGTAGTAAAAAAGCCGGTAGTAAATGGCGGGGATGGAGGAAACCAGCACCCGACCCAGACACTGATAGACTTATTCTCAATAAAAAGAACAAAGGGAAGAATCAAGGACCTGAACATCACACTTCTGGGAGACCTGAAGCATGCAAGGACGATGAGGTCCCTTGTCTATGGACTTGGGATGTTTGGTGCAAATGTAACTTTGGTTTCTCCCCGTGGTCTTGAGATGGACAAGAAATACCTTGAGGAAGTGAACAAGAAATTCGGCCTCAGTGTAAAGGTAGAAAACAAACCAGATTACTCTGATGCTGATGTCCTCTATGTCTGCAGAATCCAGGCAGAGAGATTTGCAGATCCTTATGAAGCGCAAAGCGTCCAGGAAAAATTCAGGGTAAAGAAGGTTGATTTGAAAGACGCAAAGGAGGACTTGGTAATCCTGCACCCGCTTCCAAAGATAAATGAGATTGAAGACTCGATTGATGAAATGCCGCAGGCAAAGTATTTCGAGCAGGCGCATTACGGAATCCCGCTAAGGCAGGCAGTTCTTGATTATATTCTGAGGTGATATGAATGCTCAAAGTAGATACAATTGAAATGGGAACAGTAGTTGACCATATTAAGGCAGGAAAGGGAAACAAGGTCCTTGAGATTCTGAATATTGGAGAGGACTATCCGCACAGGGTTGCTTTGATGATGCATGTCCCAAGCAAGCAGGGCGGAACAAAGGATATTGTAAAGATCGAGGGAAAGATAGTTGACAAGAATGCTGCAAACATCATTGCACTGATTTCGCCTGGATCAACAATCAACATCATCAAGGGTGAAAAAGTAGAGGACAAGTTCAAGGTCGATCTTCCAGCAGAACTTGACAATGCAGGAAAGTGTCCTAATCCAAACTGCATAACAAACAGCGAGAATGCAAACAACAGATTCAGAAAAGAAAGCGAAAGCTACAGGTGCTATTATTGCGAGAGGCTCTTTAGGGCAGACGAATTAGTATAAGGTTTTGGCTATGCAATGGAAGAAGGGAGAGTACGAAGTCATAATAAGACTGGATGAGGGCGAAGAGATCCAAAAATCAGTAATGGAAATATGCAAGAAGGAAAACATCAAAAGCGCATATCTCTCTGGAATCGGCTCTCTGAAAAATGTGGAAATTGCCCATTATGATACTGTATATGCAAAATACGGCTCCGGGATGTTTGATGGCATGTTCGAGATTGCGTCCATGACCGGCAACATTTCAATGACAGAAGAAGGCCACATGGCGCATATACACATAGTTCTTGGAAAAGCAGACTTTTCCACAGTAGGCGGACACCTTGTCAAGGGGATTGTGGGGCCAACCTGCGAGATAATTCTGCTTCCGCTTGAGACTCAGATCAACAGGGAAAAGGATGGAAAGACAGGGCTGCTGCTAACGAAATTTTAGAAGCTGACAGCTATCTTGTTCTTCTTGGAACCGCTCCTGATATTGGCGGCCTTGGAGTTTGCTGTTGCAGTGAGTAGAAATCCAATGCAGCATCCCTTAATGCAGACATAAGCCTTCTGGCTCCTGCAAGTGTTGTTGGCATCTGAAAACCTTCTGGCATTTCCATTCTATAAGTAGTTGCTTGTGGCCTCTGATCCT
>CAZYZZ010000135.1:0-3109 GCA_964651995.1 Microcaldota archaeon | reverse complement strand
GTACATATGTTGATGGAGTATGTCAGATGGGTGCAGGCTCTTCAATAACAATTGCGCCAGATGGAGAAATTTACAGGTGTCCGTACATGCTTGATGGAAGCGATGGAAACATAACCACGATAACGCTTGAGAGGCTGCAAAGGATCCTCTCAGGATATATCAGAGACAGAAGATACAGCTGCGTCTTGAGAAAAACAGAAAGCGGCCTGGCTGGACAAGGACAAAACTTCTTAGGATTAAAAGATCGCTGAGGGGAAACCTTGAACGGAGTTCAAGAACCCCCTCGCTAACAAAGAAGTTTAGACTCATGATGTTTTCTTGACGATAAGAACGAGTTCTTATGTCCATTGAAACGAAGTTTCAACTGGAACTTTTTGTCATTAGAAATACAGAAGTAAAAGGTTCGCTGAGGGGGAGATTTGAACTCCCGTGCGCTTTCGCGCACAAGGTTAGCAACCTTGCGCCCTACCTGACTAGGCGACCTCAGCAACGAACACAAGTGAGTCGATGTGGGATGTGAACGAACCGTTCACAAAGACCTCAGCAAATTTATTTTTGCACTTGGCCCCAGGCGGCAAGTTTCCACCTCTGGCCAACCCGCTTTGATATTGCAACATGCATATCCGGAAATACAACTGTAGGCCTCTTGAGCCTGATTGTTGCAACTCCCTTTGAGAGCTTGTTGATGATGCCAACGCCGGTCGAAGTATGAATGTTGATTACAATAGGCTCATTCTCATTGAGTGCAATGATCTGCTCGCCTGCCCTCTTGAGGAGGCTGTATTTCACCTTGATATTCTCAACCGGGTCAGGAACTTCTCCCTTTTTCCCGATAATAGAGCCAACCAGGTAATCAGATTTTGTAAGCGATGGATCAATGTTTGTTCCGATTGCAATAAGTCCGCCGGGCTTTGCACTCTTGAGATCGTCCTCTTCCTCACGAAGAGCAGTGACCTTTGTGACAATAGGCTCTGGCCGCTCTTTTCTTGCAATTCCGGGCTTGATCTCTATCTCATCGCCTGTTTTTAGAACGCCTTGGACAATGGATCCGCCAACAACCCCTCCTCTGATTTTTGGAATATCTGTTCCTGGGCGGTTTACATCAAATGAGCGTGAGACATAAAGCCTGAGCTTTGCCTTTTCATCAGTTTCGTTTGGCTTCATGACATTCTGGATTGTCCGAAGAAGAGCATCAATGTTGAGGTTGTTGTTTGCTGCAACAGGAATGATCGGCGCATTTTCTGCAACTGTTCCTTTGAGGAATTCCTTGATCTGCTTATGGTTTTCAATTGCCTTCTCACGGGAGACAAGATCTATCTTTGTCTGGACAACGATTATGTTCTTGATGCCGGTTGAATTGAGGACAAGAAGATGCTCTGCTGTCTGCGGCTGCGGGCATGGCTCGTTTGCTGCAATAAGGAACAATACACCGTCAAGGATGCTTGTTGCAGAGATAACAGTTGTCATCAGAGTCTCATGGCCAGGAGCATCAACAAGGGAAACCTTCCTCAGGAGTTTTCCTTCTTTTGGATTTACCGAGTAGTGGTCTTTTTCCTTATTGTAGTAAATATGAGCATCTGCATAGCCAAGGCGGATTGAGATTCCCCTCTTGAGCTCTTCGCTGTGAGTATCTGTCCACTTGCCGGTCAATGCCTGGGTCAGGGTAGTCTTGCCGTGATCGACATGGCCAAGCATTCCGATATTCATATCAGCTTGCATCAGCTTTCTCCTTTTCTTCCTTCTTGCCGAAGAGATCTGCCAGAGGAGACGCGCCTGCTTTGAGAACTTTTGCATTCACCTGAACAATTTCAGATGAGTAAGTATCTCCCCGCACATATACCCTCTTTCGCTCGCCGCTGTTCTTTGCATGGAAACCAGTGCCGTCAGTAGTGAGGATTGATTTCTTGATAGCTCCATAAACATCTGCTCTCATGGGGAATCCGCTGTCATCGCTTCCTCCAGTGAGCTGCAGTGTATAGCCTGCTGCGCCAACGAGATTTCCGTCGAGTTCGTCTCCGATTTTCTTTCCAACTATATTCGATTCTTTGTCCTTATCAATTTCAGTCTGGTAACTTTTTCCGCTGGTTGTTTCTGATATAACTATTCGCATTAATCCACCTCATAAGAAGAATAGTAAAAAAAATAAGTTAGGATTTGTTTAAAAAAGAATGGGAAAAAGAAAATTAAGAGTTCTTGAGCTTTGCCTTGTAGACATAACCGTCTTTTCCAAGGTAGTACATGAATCCTGATTCTTTTTCAATTTTTTCAGATCCTACTTTTTTCTTTCTGCCTCTCTTATTGTGCTTCATAGGAGCTGCCCAAACATATCCATCTTTTCCAACGTAATACAAGTATCCGTTTTCTCTCTCGATTTTTTCGCTTCCGACTTTTCTTCCCATTTTGTCACCTACATTATCCCGTGAGGGTACTATCACAGACATAAAATGTCTTATGACAACGTCTATATTCAGACGATGTTTTTAAATCTATCCCCGAAACAGACGTCGATAGGAGAATAGATATAGATATAAAAAGCAGTTAGATCGAATAATAGAGCATGTTTTCTCTTATTGTAAGGCCAAAGCCGTGTGCAGTCCTCACAACACTAAGAGATACAGAAACAAATTGGCACCTTTCAAAAATAGCAAAGGCAAGCGACACGACTTATGTTTATGTAACCAAGCTCATCTACAAGATGGAAGAAGAAGGAATAGTGATGGTAGAGAGCAAAGGGAAAAAAAGAATAGTTAGACTTACAGAAAAAGGGAAAAAAATTGCTGATCTTGCCCACGAATTGATTGAAAGCCTAGACAGCCCTCAGTGAAATGCTCTTTTTGGTATAGCTGAGAACCTTGTCATATCCAATATAGTGAGAATAGACAGTAACGTCGATATTATAGTTTGAGGCCTTTGTCTGGTTATTAGCCCAAATCCTAATTGGAATATCCATTGAATCGCCGGACTTCAGCTCACCAACGCGCTTTTCCGCTCCTTTGTTTATGCAAGCCTCATCAAAACCAACCATTGTATTCTTTGGCAAAAGAGCATCCGCAGAAACAAGATGAGTTTCAGGTGAAACATTTTTGACTTTGACAATAAGATCAACAGA
>CAZYZZ010000134.1:0-3143 GCA_964651995.1 Microcaldota archaeon | reverse complement strand
CGCAAAGTATGGACGAGGACCATTGTTGCATTTCCAGGATCTAACCTTGCATTTGGTCATGAGGTTCGATTTACAAACCGCCCCTTTTCATTTGTTCTTGATACAAGCCAGTTTAGCGGAGAGAAGATGATTGCCCTTGCTTTTGATGATTTTACTGTCCACAAGGACGGAAGAAGAGTCGAATTCGTTCCAAACAGCATTGATGTTGTCACGAATTTCCCGCAGGAGAGTGGGTGGTGTGGCTCAAATCAAAACGGAATTCCGCAATTAAATTCAACACATGAATTCTATCTGTGGAGATGGACATCTGAGATGGTTGTTCCTGCTGTGCGTTTTCTTGGAAGGGAGGGATCATTCGGACCAAAGGACTTTTTCCTGAACCATCGCCATTCTGATCGTTTTGGTGTTCTACTGTCTTCTGATGAACTTGTGGGTGGCCAGGTCGTTCCAATCCGCCTTGCCCAATCAGTTTAATTTCTTTTTTATCTCAAGTACTTCATGCGGATTTTGTTATTTCTGTTTTTTCTCTCTTCATTTTCATTCTCACTAAATGTAACTCATTTCCTTAACATTGAAAATGAAATAGTCTGCCCTGACAATGATCTTGTTATGACTGCAGTGGCATCAAACGGATTACCTGCGCCCGAAGTAGAGCTTCGTGTTGTTCTCTACTCTCCATATCAGGGCCTTCGCGCTGTGAAGACAACTGACAAGGATGGCATTGCAGTTGCGGAATTAACAAAAACAGGGCTATACCGGATCTACATCAACACAGAACTCTACAACCATGATGACTTTGTCGAATTCAATTATACCGAGCTTTGTCCTGCCCCGCCACCAAAACAATTCAATGTTTCTGTCACTCCCCTCTGCAACCAGGGCAGGATGCTGATCGAGGTTACTGAAGATGATAATCCACTGCATGAGGTTTTTGTCCGGACCCTCAACTGGTCATCAACAACAAACAACAATGGAGAGGTTATTTTTCCTCTTGATGAAGGATATGTTTACATAGTTGTAAACAAATCAGGTTTTGACCGCCAGGAATTCTGGGTTGACATAAACTGCACTCCTGCCCCGCCTCCACCACCACCGGAATGTTTGCAGGATCCAGACTGCGCGCACAACCAGATTTGCGAAAATGAAACTTGCCTGAATATTTCAGGAACATGCGGATATGCAGAAAACCATTCATGGATAAGCTATGAATGCTGCGAGGATAATGACTGTGGTTTTGGGATGAATTGCGAAAATAAAACATGTATAATCAAACCAGCTCCAATTCCGGAGAATCTCACAAATACATCTGAAGCTGAAGAAGAAATTCCAGAGCCTGCGTGTGCACTTTCTGTTTTGCTTTTGGCAGGAGTTCTGATTCGAGCTACTTTTTAATCACTTTATATCACAATCAAAACAATGAGATATGTCCAGCAGCAGGTCCGCTTCAAAAGAACAAGAGAGCTTCCAAAGCGTGTGCTCAAGCCAATTGCAGAAGGAATCAGAAAGCTGAAATCAGAGCATAAAAACCTCAAGAATCTTGATGAGAAACAAGTCTTTCAAAGCAACACTGCACAGGATACTGTCAAAAGAAGATTTTTCTACTGCATTGCAGTCAGTGAAATTGTGGGTACATTTATCGGCGCTCCAATAGGCGGTGCAGCTGCACAGTATTCGACCGGAGATGCATATAATGGCATACTCGGTACAATAGCCGGAGACTACTTTCCTGCAGTTGCTATGATATGTACTTGCTGGCACCATGTCAACAGAAAATACTATGCGCATTTTGATTCAGCCTGGACCAAAACAAAAAAATTCCTCAAAGATGTCTTGTCATTGAATACTGTCACAACCATAGCAGCTCTTCCGGCATATCTTGCAAGTGCTGCTCTCTCTGCAGGATATGTAAAGGCAGCAGAGCTATTCTCAGAAAGATTTGCCCACGGGTTTCCAGTTGCTGTTGTTGAGGAGACTTTGAATTATGTGATTGCCGAGGCCATATATCTGTTTACGCTTTTTAAGATTTCAAAATTCTCGCTGGACAGTTTTACAAAAAAATACAAGAACTATCTTGATAAGGAATATGGAGAATAATTAGTGGGCTTCCCGGTTAGCTTTTAGCAAACATACAAGGAGCCAACCCAATCCACTCAATCCTGGATCTTACAAGCATGGAATAAAATGTTTAGGGCTGCTTCTTTCGATCTGACCCGGTTCACACAGTATCCCACCATATAAGGCAGGACGTCAACGCTTCAAGAGGCTGGGCATGTATATCCACCAAAACGCCCCGGGCATTCGAGTCACCTAAGGGGATTTGTGAAGCCGGGACCCCTAGACCCGCTCTAGCCCATTAATATAATGCAATTGCCGCTTTTAAATTATGCTGCTGGGAGCGAGGAATAGTAAAGCACCACTGCGAGGGATCCAAAATCGCTTCGGTCTGCTTCTTTTAGCGTTTGCTCAATTGTTTTTCCCCTGATCCTGATATCAACACTTTCAACGAGCTGAACCAGGGTGTCTTTTTCATCCTGGTTCTTTGGCCGCCTCAAGCTTCCAAGCAGCTTCGGAAATTCCAGTTCAACTACTGCAACCAGCTTGTCTATTTCTGACCGGACAGCTTCGCCGAGAAGTCTCCTGTTCATTGTCTGCCTTGCTATCCCGCGCTTCCATTTGTCTTCTTTCTGCAGTACTGAAACATTGTTTGTAGTAAAAAGCATTTTTTCATCAGCATCAAATTCCATCCCTATGACATATCTTGTATTGAACGAAAATCCGCTTTTGTTATTGTGGCTGCTTTCTGCAGTTCCCTGGCCTGCATTTGTGCATATTGCCCCGACAATCCCATCTGCCATTGGTATTGTGAGTATTGCAGCCTTTACTTTTCTCTCATCACGCACCCAGAAATATCGTCTGTTGGTGACCACTTTAAGTCGTTGCATTAGTCTATTCATGGTTAGTTAAGTTTTTAATACTTAAAATCACCTTCTATAACACTATTCTTTTACTACTATTCACCACAAAAAGCAACTTTATAAACACTTCTTGCCATAAATAATCCTATGGACCAGCCTCTAATTGCAAAAATAGAGTACAACCATAACTGCATTTGCTCAGATATTCCAGAGCGTTTTCCAGACACC
>CAZYZZ010000133.1:0-3146 GCA_964651995.1 Microcaldota archaeon | reverse complement strand
AAAAGAAATTGAAGACAAAACCACAAATAAAAAAAGACGTGGAAGAAGAGGTAGAACAAAAACCACGGCCAAAAGTATCCTTACTATCAGCCTATGGATTTAGCAGCGAAGGACTTCCTGTTGAAGTGAAAATATTCAGGAAAAGATCTGAATTTGTTCCGAAGTATGAAGTGACAATTCCAGGAATTGCAGAAGGTACCAAGCTTATGCTTGAGACAAAGCTCAAAGGAGAGCTTGTTACTGAAGTGAAACTTGATATCAGCGAGATCCTTGATCCAAAGAAATTTGAAGAAGTAAAGAAAAAATTCCTTGAAGCGGCAAAAAAGATACTTGCAAGGAACTTCCCATCACTTTCAGAAGACAAAAAAGAGGTCCTCGCAGTGTTCCTGCTGCAGAAAACCCTTGGGCTTGGGGAGATGGAAGCGCTACTTTCTGATGAGCAGCTCGAAGAAGTCGTAGTAAATAATGGTGTCGAGCCTGTATGGGTTTACCACAAGAAATTCGGATGGTGCAAAACAAACCTCAGGCTCAAGAACGAGGAAATCGTATATGATTATGCATCGATGATTGCAAGGAAAGTAGGGCGGCAGATCAATGTACTTAATCCAACCCTTGATGCACACCTTCCAACAGGAGACCGTGTGAATGCAACACTGTTTCCGATCTCATCATTTGGAAATACTATAACAATAAGAAAATTCTCAAGAAACCCATGGACAATTACAAGGTTCCTAAAATCAAAAACAGTCACTCCTGAGGTTGCAGGGCTTATCTGGCTTTGCATGCAGAACGAGCTTTCCCTTCTTGTTACAGGAGGAACAGGAAGCGGTAAGACATCTTTCCTCAATGCAATGGCAGGATTGATTCCTGCAAATCAGCGTATAGTTACTATAGAAGATACAAGAGAGCTTACCTTGCCCAAATTCCTTCACTGGGTTCCTATGACAGTAAGAGAGCCAAACCCTGAGGGAAAGGGAGAGGTTACCATGCTGGACCTTATGGTCAATGCACTTCGTCAGAGACCGGACAGGATACTTGTAGGTGAAATCAGAAGGCAGAGGGAAGCAGAAGTGATGTTTGAAGCTATGCACACTGGTCACAGCGTATATGCAACACTTCACGCAGACAATGCCGAGCAGACAATCTCAAGATTAACAAATCCGCCGATAAACGTGCCTTCTGAAATGCTTGATGCGCTCGCAGGAGTCGTAGTAACCTTCAGGCACAGGAGATTCAATATCAGAAGAGTGCTTGAGTTTGCGGAAATGACAGAAAAAGGAAAGGCAAATGTCCTATACAGATGGGATGTGAAAACAGACAAAGTCAAAGGCGTTGGAAAAATGTCAAGGCTTGCAAACACTCTCTCACTTTACTCCGGAATGACTGAAAAGGAAATTGAAAGTGATGTTGGCGAAAAGGTCAAGGTACTCAACTGGATGGTCAAAAAAGGATACGACGGAGTAAATGAAGTTGGAGAGGTAATATCAAGATATTATATGGATCCAGAGGAAGTAATGGAATCTGTAAAGAAAAATCTCGAATGGGAATTTAAGGTGTAGCGATGTCAAGAGATGAGTTTGAAGCAGCAATTGAAAGTGCAAAAAAACTCGAGAGAAAAATACTCGAATACGAACCGTTTGACGGAGAAGTTGAGATTGAAAAATCACTGGATTTAGAGCCTTCAGAATATATTGATCTTACTTTTGATGATCTTATCAATGAATATGAAAGAAGCCAGAAGATACTTAGCACAAGAAAACTAGGAATTTATGCTTCGAGCGAAAAGGTCCAGGCTTCAGTTGAAAGTGCAGAGGTTGAAACAAGGCTAAGGGAGATGACAAAGAAGACCCTGAAGCAGGCTGAAAAGGTTGCAGCAGAACCATCAATTGAACGTGAAGCGCCAGCGCCGCCTCAGGCTCCGGTCAAGGAACCAGAGCCTTCACTTGATATCGAGATAGAGCGAGAAAAGCCACCTGAGATCGAATTTGAAAAGCCAAAACCGATAAAAGAGGAGATTGCAACTCCGGAAAAAATAGAGCCGGAAATTGAAAAAGAGACTCCAGAGCCTGCAAAGCCGGCTGCTGCCCCAGAGCCAAAGCTGGCTCCAGAGACTCCAAGGGAAGAGCCTGAGATGACAAATGGCAAGAAGCCTGTTCCGCCAGCGCTCATGGAAAGGCAGACTACTGCGGCAGATGAGAGATACCAGAGGATGGAAAATGAGATCAGGACCATGCTCGGGGAAAAGCCGGATGAGCTTTCACTAAAGAAGAAAATGCTTGAGCTTACCAAGCAGCTATTCAAGGAAAAGAGCCACAACAGAAGAGCTGAGATAAAGGTTCAGATCACGGTCCTCAAGAACATGCTCATTCGCGCCAAAGCAGGAAAGAGCATGGTAAGCAAGGGAAAGAAAGATGAGACATATGCAAACTTGTTCCAGACACTTGAAACAACGCAGCAGTCAGAAATTGCACAGACAAAGGACAGGGTAATTGATTCATACAATGAAAAGATAAATGAGATAAAAAAGAAATTCTATTCAGACCTTTCAAATGCAGATGACAAGATAAAAAGAAAGGAGATATATGAAGGGTTTGTCTTTAGCGTCACACAGATAGTAGAGCAGCTTCCGGATACGATAAAAGAGCAGCGCGAAGAAACCAAAAAGAAGCATCTGGATGAGCTTGGAAAACTCAGGGAATCTGCTGCAAAGGACAAGAAAACACTTGCCAAGGTAGAAGAGAGGGTCGAGCAGATTGAACAAAACTATGAAAAGCAGTTCAATTCGATAAAAAGGATCCTTGGCCAGGAGATAGAAACCTTGATCGAAGTGACCGGAACTGAGATTTTCAAAAAGCCGGAAGAAAAGGCAAAGGACAAGGAAGCAAAAATACACGAAGTAGTAAAGGAGATCAACAGCACAGACGAGGGAACTCTACTGTATTTCCTCCATACAAATGATTCTGAATATTATAGAAGTTATGAAAGGAAGCAGATATCAAAAGCCGAAGCACTTTGCAAGGCCAAGTCGCTGATGGCAAAGGAAAAGGGCCTGAGCAAAGCATCGGTGAAGAAATACTTCAGTGAAGTAGATGAGTAATATGACCACTAAACAAAAACAACATAAGAAGAGAGGTGCGTTCACTGCA
>CAZYZZ010000132.1:0-3206 GCA_964651995.1 Microcaldota archaeon | reverse complement strand
CGATCAACACTCTGAAGCGATGCTCCGGTTTGATCAAATACTTCTCTAATTGCAGCAAAATCAAGGTGGTCTCCTTCTATTGTTATTTTTGCTGCCTCAACTTTTCTCTCGACTTCCTGGATTAGTATATCCACTCCTTCTACTCCTTTGGTCGTAGAAAGTTTCAAGGATAGTTCATCAATTGGCATGTTATTTGGAATCAATACATCCAAGACAAGCCTCTTTATTCCAGACATAAGAAGATCATTGCTCCAAATGATTTTAAGAAGCTATGTTACTGGAGAGGCCCACCATCTACCATATCGAATTTCAGCTCAAGATCAACCATTGAATCAAGGTGAGGGTCATTCTGTTTCTTATCAAGGTACTGGTGCAGCTCCTCCTTATTATCAAAAAATCTCATTATCAGATTCCTTTGATCAAAGTATATGCACTGTCCGCTCTTCCATCCAAGCAGCTTCAATTTTTCAATTAAAGCTGGGGAAGGCCTCGTATTTACTGCCTTGCGGTAGCCCCTCAATTCATCTACTTGAAATTTTGCCATATTAATCCTCAGCTTATCTGGTCAGTATAAGCTAACACAGTTTACAAGTTTATAACATAAAATCTAGGTTGGAAAGGTTTATATTGTTTTGGAATTGGAAAAAAATGCTCGAAGACATAGGAAATGCGAAGATTCTTGGCAGGGTTCTAAAAATCTGGCAGTATATCTATGATGGTGAAAAGATGAGCGAGCAGAAAAAGAAAAGCTTCCTCGATGAGCTTCTGGAAAAATTAGATAAGAAGATGGAGTCAGAATCAAAGAAAAAATGCAAATGCGAGGAAAAGTGTGAATGATAGAAGAATTCTCCGGATGGATTGTGTTTGAAATTCTTGGGCTTGAGAGAGGCTCATCCCTGGCAGAGGCCATGAACTTTTTCATCTATGACAGCATAAAGATCATATTGCTCCTCTTTGGCATGATCTTTGTCATGGGAGTGCTTCGAAGCTACATATCAAGAAAGAGGATAAGAAGCCTGCTCTCTGGAAAGATACCGGTTCTGCCAAACTTTTTTGCATCCCTCTTTGGAGCAGCAACCCCGTTCTGCTCATGCTCTTCTGTCCCGATTTTCCTGAGTTTTCTTGAAGCAGGAGTGCCTGTTGGAACATCATTTTCATTTCTGGTAACATCCCCTCTTGTCAATGAATATGTGGCAATTCTGATGCTCGGGATATTTGGATGGGAAGTTGCTGCCACATATGTAGTTGTAGGGATACTTCTTGGAGTGGTCTCTGGAATGGTAATCAGCAGGCTCAGGCCGGAGAAGCATCTTGTCAAGGATGTGGCAAGCAGGGAAAAGGATCTAAAAGAAAAGAAATACAAAAAATTCAGGCAAAGGCTGGAATTCGGATATACTGAAGCAAAGGACATTACAACTAAAATGTGGCTCTGGGTGATTTTGGGAGTTGGGATAGGCGCAATCATCCATGGATTTATACCTGAAGATGCCATTGAATCTGTGATTGAAGCAGGCGGTGCAATTGCAGTTCCGCTTGCAGTAATCATAGGAGTTCCGATTTATGCAAACTGCAATGCAGTAATCCCCATCGCATCAGCACTTTTCCAGAAGGGGGTTCCGCTTGGAACCTCGCTTGCATTTATGATGTCAACAGCAGCATTGAGCCTTCCTGAGGCAATTATTCTGAGGAGAGCAATGAGATTTCCATTGCTTGCAGTCTTCTTTGGAATGGTTGCTCTTGGAATAATACTGATTGGTTACCTGTTCAATGTTTTATACTAGAACATGTGCCGGGATTTTTTTATTGCGTCCATTTTACTTTCGTATTCGGCTCCCAGGGATTTGAGCATTTTCGGATCCACACGATAAATTCTGGAGTTCTCTCCCTTAAGTCCTAGGATTTCTTCGTGGACCTTTTTGCTTTCTTCAAGATTGTATTCTTCCAGCTGCTGCTTGATCTGATCAACACTGAGCCTGAGTGATCTTGATTTTGCGAGTAAACTATTGAGTGGAATCATAGCATGGATACCATATACGCTATTGCCTCTTGAATTAAGTAGGGGGTTATAGGTAACAAAGGCGCTTACTTGGGGGTTTATGTTGATTATAAGGCCGCCAACACTGCTTTTTGTTGTGTTTGCCCTGGCACCTGCAACAAGCAAAGTTATTTTCCCTGATTCCTCGTACATGCCAAAAGTGTTCATCGCAGTCATAACCCTGATCGCATTATTTCTTTTGATGATTTTTTTATTATTGCAATCATAACCTCCAGAGGATATCACAAGACAGGCAGTCAGAAGGTCTGAAACTGTCAGGCCAAGAGAACAGGCTTTTGTATAATTACTCAAGGCTTTCGTGCCATGCTTTGAATCTTTGAACCTTCCGGATGCAACAAAACGATTACTTATTGCTCTGTTGTTATGATTTGTTTCCATCTCTGAATCATAAACCTTATTTAGAATTTTTAAGTTGGGATTGCATGTAAGTTTCCGCATGAATTTCAAAAAATCATTGAAATTCGCAATCTCTCCAGCCGAAGAGATTCCCCCTGCATTGTTCATGGGGTGCTCTGCTGTCTTTAATTCCAAATCAGGCCGAAGTATCCTGTCAGATTTGAAGGACAGTGCAGTTGCTTCAAAACCAGATATTCTGCCCGGTGGGATGCCTTTTTCCAGGGCATAGAGATAAAGAAATGGCTTGATTACTGATTGGGCGCTGATCTTTATTTTTGACCCGGATCCGAAAATAATCCTATTGCCGCATAAATCCCCGATTGCTATTGCAGTGAGATCCGGGTTTACTTTCTTTAGTTCGGGAATATAGGTTGCAAGAATCCCATATCTGGTTTCTCCGCTGGCCCATTTATCGATTGCAGCAATAACCTCTTCAGTTATTTCCATTTCTTTGAGTGTTGGATATTTCTTGTCAAAGGAACGCCAGTTGATCTTCTTATAAAGTTGTTCTATCTTCATCCAATTATGGATGTCTCCTAGGAATATAAATCTACCTAAAAAGAATCTTCCGGATTTTGATTATGAATAGAAATTAAGAATAAAAGCCGGGTAAGGGAGATATTCTCCCATAAGATAAAATATCTTCGAGGATTTGAACCCCTCTCTGCCGCTTTATACTCGTCATCGACATATAGTCTTAGAAAAGCGAACTGCAGGCGGCTGCATAACCGATCTGCCAACCCGGCCTTGTTTT
>CAZYZZ010000131.1:0-3239 GCA_964651995.1 Microcaldota archaeon | reverse complement strand
CACATTGTTATTTTATTCTCTGTACTACTGAACCAGATAGATTACTCACAACAATCCGCAATCGCTGTTCAACTTTTCCTGTTGCCAAACTCGCATCAAAGACACTTATGAGATTATTAAGATCAGTCTGCCAACAAGAAGAGATTGAAATCGACAAAGAAATAAAGCAGCAAATAGCAAATGGAGCGGAAGGTTCACCAAGACAAGCACTTGTATTATTGGAGCAGATTGCCGGTTCTCCTAATGCTGACATCAATAAATTGGTTGCGGGAGCTTCAATTCAAAATAAACAAGTGCTCGATCTTTGTAGAGCCTTACTTGATGGAAGGAATTGGAAAACGATCACTAGCATTTTAAAAGGTCTTGATGAGGAGCCGGAGAAAGTTAGAAGAGCCGTCCTTGGTTATTTCAATAAGGTTGCTCTCAACAATACTGAATCCGCGATAATGATTCTTGAGGCATTTGAAGATAATTTCTATGATAGTGGACAAGCCGGACTAACTCTTGCTTGCTATCGAGCAATGTTAGAAATGAGAGCATCATAAAAAACTTTTAAAAAACTCAATGTAAAAAAGTTATAATAGTATAGGAGGATAAAAATGACAAACTACAAAAAAGACCTTGAAATAGATGAGCAATCATTAGACCTGGAATGGTTGCGGCAACCAAATCTGTATATGGAATATGCAGAACAATTAGTCGAAGCCAAGATGGAGGAGGCAGACGTAAAAAACAGATTGGAGGTGGTGACAGCAGAACTTGATAATAGAGTGAGAAATGATCCGAACCTAACAGGATCAAGCAAAGTAACCGAAGCCGGAATCAAAAATTGGATCATTGTCCAACTTGAGTATCAAGAAGCGTTGAAGGAGCATAATGAAGTCAAAAATAAAGTGATGCTGCTTGAAGCTGCTGTTAAAGCTCTCGAACATCGCAAGAAAGCTTTAGAAAATCTTGTTATCCTACTGAATGCAAAATACTTCGCTGCTCCCAAGGAACCAAGAGATATTAGCAGAGAGAAAGAACGCATGAGCGAAATCACCAAGACAATCAAAACACAACGCAAAAGAACATCGAGGAAAGGAAGAGAATAATTATGGCTAAAAAGAAAAGCAGTAGTAAGAAAAGTTCGATCCGAGATAGAATGAAGGATCGTCAACGAAAACAAAGTGAAGCGGCATCAACAAGAGGAGGAAGTGGTAGAGGAATTTTTGATTTTTCAAAACTGGAAGATGATCGAGAAATTTCTTTCTACAAACCACCAAAGAAAGGCAAATCAACATTCGATATTATTCCATTTGAAGTTACCGAGGAATATTATGCTAAAGCTCTTGATCCTGATGGGACTACCACCGATGCAGAAGTTGGAGTGGTTGAGACCGGAATGATTTACGCGATGCATTTTGGTGTCGGGCCGGAAAACAAAACCGTTCTCTGCCTTGCAAAAACCTTCGGCAAACCATGCCCTATCTGTGAAGCCGCTGCTTCACTGAGTGATGACGAGAAAAAGGCTCTTAAACCCAAATTCAGAGGAGCTTTCTCAATCCTTGACAAGGATAACGAAGAAGCTGGAGTGCAAATTTTTGATCACTCATTCTTCGGATTTGCAGAATCATTCAACAAGGAAGTGCGAGACCTGGCAAAAGATGGCGAGGAAATATATCCCGCTGATCCAGAAGACGGAATGTCCGTGAAAGTGAGATGGACAACAAAGTCATTTCCTGGTGGAGAATTTACTTCTGCTGACCGAATTGATTTTGTTGAAAGAGACGAACAACCTGGCCTTGATATAATGGATCAGGGATTTCCTTTTGATAAGCTGTTAAAAATTCCAACATATCAAGAGGTGGAAAAATTATTCCTTGGTCTTGATGATGATGATATTGATTCCTCATCTGATGGTAGTGATGAGGATGATATTCCCGTTGATGTTGGTAAAGACAAAGGCAAAAAGAAGACAACAGCCAAGAAGAAAACAAAGAAGAAACAAGAATGTCCAGAAGGACTCGAATTTGGTGTTGACTTTGACGAATACAACGAATGTGATGATTGTGTTGTTCGAGACGATTGTCAAGCCGCTGCTCCCAATACGGATGATGACAAGGACGAGCCAAAAGAATTGGTTTGTCCAGAAGACGATGGAGAAATCGGCAAGGACTTTGATCAATATAATGAATGCGAAGACTGCGATTTCTACGACGAATGCGAGGAAATGCATAAGGAGATAAAAAAGCGCAAGGCTCGCAAAGGCAAGAAGTAATACAATTTGGCAGCGGATGAAAAAACAAACAACAAAGAAGAATAAGGGCAGCAATTGAATCCATGCGTAACATCACCTTTCATCCGCTGCCAATTTTATCAGGAAAAAAAAGATGCCAAAAAACAAAATAGCAGAAGTCAGAGAGAGTTTGAAAAGGGACTACATCTCTACGACGGAAGCCGCTATATTTGCCGATACTTCAAGAACTCAAATTATCAACTGGTGTAAGATTTGGGGTATTGGTAAAAAAGTGATTGGGCGCTGGTATGTAAATAAGCAACTACTCCACAAACTAATCACAGGTGAATTACAAGCAGAATATCGTCAAGCGGGAAAAATCAAATGAGTAGATTTAAAAGAAAAGACAAACCAGTTGAACAACAAATCAGAGAATCGGCTAAATCAAAATCGAAACCGAAACCAACTATGGAACTATTTAGCAGTGGTTGCACTTTATATGATTTGCATCTGGGAGGAGGACTGCCTTGGGGTAAGATGATCAATATTGTCGGGGACAATAGCACTGGTAAAACATTACTAGCAACCGAAATAATCGCCTCTGCGCGTAAACAATATGGTAATAAATTGAAATGGGTTTATGATGATGCAGAAGCAGGATACTCTTTTGATTCTGAATCGATTTATGGTTTTGATGTTCTGGGGGATGCTGATAGATCACATACAGTTGAAGAATTTGGGGCGAATGTCTCCAATGCGATAAACGAATTGAGGAAAGATCAATATTTAATCTATGTGGTAGACTCCTTTGACTCTTTAACAACAGAAGACGAAATCAAATTTGATGCGGCAAGACAAAAGGCTTTACAAGAGGGAGAGAAATTCAAAGAGGGGACTTACAATCTAGCCAAGCAGAGAATGCTACATCAATTTTTTAGATTGAAAGTGCAGGAGATTGAAACCAAGAAATGTTTGCTCATCATAATCAGTCAAGTCAAGGCCAATATTGGAGTTACATTCG
>CAZYZZ010000130.1:0-3242 GCA_964651995.1 Microcaldota archaeon | reverse complement strand
GCCAATACACCAACTAGCGTTGTAAATAATTCAAAATCCATCATAAACAACTGCGCGGCAAGAATTAAAATAGCTTCCATGTTTTTGCAAAGAGATTTAACCGAATGCACAGTATTATTTTTGATGAGCGAAGAACTTGACAGCAAAACCAAACTTGAAATATACAAGGTTGTGCTCACTCGCTATAAGGATCTGATCAATGAAAAAGAATCGCAGTCGATTTCAGAGATCAGGCAGAAGATGGTTCCCTATACAGATACAATAAGAAAAATAAGAGACAATCTCACAAGCGAAATTATAGGCTATACATATGACCGCGATTTCCTTGCGGCAGCCCAAAGGGCAATGGCATATGTAAGGCAGATAAAAACATGCGAATTTGCATTTACTTTTTTCATGGATTTTGCACAGATGGATGAGCTTAAAGTCGGAACTGTAATGGACAAGGCAATGCTTTTTGCTACCATCCTTCGCGCGCTTGGCTCTGAGAATGCATGTGTACTTGTCACAAAAAAAGACAAATCCTATGTGAAATTTACTTTTGAAAAAGAATATATCTTCGTGCCGGAGACGGGTTCTCTTCTGCTTGGAGAAGATGCAATGAATCTGTTTGCTGAAGATAAAGTATCATATTCTTTCAATGATCTGGTATATGAAAACCTTGATGATTTGTGATTTTTTGTGGGATTTTCACAATTTTGTGTTAATTTATGTAGTCTTTTGATACATTTTAGTTGAAAAAAGTGGTTATTCGTATATCAACACCGCCTGCTATTTATATACATTTCGGAGCTTAATTAATATTGGAGGTTAATCATGGAGGTTCAAGTTAACAGGGGGGTGTTAGGTATGCAAAATTTATCAGGTTCGCTTGCGCGAAAGAATCGCACTGCAGTAAGCAGGTTTGTCAGTACGCTAGCTAAGGAAAGCAGCGAAAAGAGATTCAATGGGCATAGTGCAAAGGCAATTGAATTGTTTTCTGCCCGGGCAACTGCAAGCATGTCTTCTTTAAAATCAAAATGCATTGCAGCAAAATTATCCTTGGGAGAAGCCCGCGCGCGAAAAGCATCCGGTGAGCTGAATGCTGAAACAGAGCATGCAGAGTCAGCAGGTGCAAAAGTAGTTCTTGGACTTGCAGAAGTTCTGCAGGCGCTCTATGACAAGTCAAAAGATTTTGCCGATCCAAATGACATTCATGTGCAGAGAAGAATCGCTGTTGCAGCTGAAACTCTGAGCAGGTATGTTGAGGACAAGCTTCTGCAGCCAGAGACTTATCCAACAGATTCTACAATGAAACAGCTTCTTGCAAGTTCAACAGTAAGCTATGCAAGGACCGCATATGACGCTACTGTCACTGCACTTCATGACGCGCCAGAACTAAAAGCAGTTGCAGTGCCGCAGTTCCCGTCTGCGCCTACTCATTAATTTCTTTTAACTTCTTTTTCTACTCTGCTTGCAAACAGGTAGGTTAATCTCTCATCCCTTGCCCATGAGAAGTCAAACATCCAGTCCTCGAGCTCCTGCCTTCTTGATCTGATCCTATCTGGCATTTCAGTATCATGTCTAAGAGCTCCAATAAGGTCTTCCATATCCCTTATCGTTCTTCTTCTTGAACACACCTGCCTGATAAGCTGGATTCTCTCCTCGTCTGATCTGTTGATCGGTATTCCGCCATTTTCTCTTTTTGCAAGCGCTGTAAATATCTCCTCCTGTATATTCCTGTTAACGTTTTCCAGGAAGTTGAGGAACCTGTCTGCCTTGTCAAGTGCTGAAACAGGATAGTCCTTTCCAAGTGATTCAAGAATGAATCTTGCTCTGATGTCTCCAAGGTCCATTCCAGCTGCATCGATTATTATTGGCATTGGTTCAAAAGCAACATTTACGCGGGCATCATCACCTTCTTTTGTTACTGCGTGAATCCTCTCTCTTATTGCCCTGTTGATCTTTTCAAGCAGGTCACCACCTGGTGCTTTTTCTATCCAGTACTGGAGATACCCTCCTGTTACTGGGATTATTGATACGCCAAGCTCTTTTTCAAGATCCCGCATGGCATGTACTATTGGAGTGATGATCTTGTTTGCTCCTGCCTTTCCAAGATATGTATTCCAGAATCTCATTCCCCCTCTTCTAAAGAAGATCTCTGCAAATCCTTTTCTTGTTCCTCTCTGAAGAAGTTCTTCGGTTTCAGGATCTCTTATGTCCGGAGTCAGTGATAGCAATCGTGCTGCGTCTGCTTCTGGAACATCAAGTTTGATCTCAACAAGTGTTCCGCTTTCAATTCTTCTGTCTATCTTTCCTTTTTCTGCTTCTGCCTCAAGGTTTGACTTGTAGGGGCTCTTTACTTCTGCAAGTCCCCCGTTTCCTAAAAAGTTTTCAGGAAGCTTGTCTCTGATGTACCATATTTCATCATTTTCGAGAATACGAAGCTGTTCCATGATAAATCCTTTTTCCTGATCATGCCTGAACGTGATTGGCTGGGACATTGTTGAATCGCATGCAACAATCATATCAGGATGCTGAAGTACTCGTGAGAATGCCTCAAGATCAAGGCTGAATCTTCTTCCACTGACCTCTATCTCGTATTTGTATGAGCTTAGGTCTATCTGTTTCCTTGCAAATAGGAATGCCTCTCTAAACTGCATTGTTGTATCTTCTGCCAGGGTAACTCCTCCGATTATCGGGTGTCCCTCATCTGATCTTGGTCCTACGCTGGCAAGGTAAAGTGCGATCCTCTCGCTGCCGTTTATTGCAGCAACAAGTCTTGTCGCATCATTTGCAACGCGCCAGTATGCATCCATTGAACTGTCTCCGGCGCCTTCGAAAAATCCGAGTTTGTTGATTGGATTCTGTCTTGATTTGTCGATCATTCCAATGATTATCTGATAAATCTGTCCTTCGAGAAATGCCTCTGCCGCCTTATCTGCAAGTGCTACTTCGACCTCATTTGTAAGTACTGTCTCAAGCTTTTTGCCAGAATCATCGCTCTGGGGATCGCATGCAAGAACTTTGGCTCCCTCCATTTTGCTTTGGATAATACGTTTATGGGCACGCCTAAGCTTAACAAGAATTTTCCGCCTTTCCATAGGGTCCGGTCGGTATTCCAGTTGCCTTTTGCATTTTCGGGTCATAATTATCATTCTGGGGGTGGTTATTTATGTATAATATATGTATATTATATGCATGATAACATTTATAAACCATGATTTTTCATAAAAACTAACATCTGGTCAATTGTATATGGG
>CAZYZZ010000129.1:0-3257 GCA_964651995.1 Microcaldota archaeon | reverse complement strand
TGGTCACTTATGATATAGTGTTATTAGAGGTATGTTTTTAACCCTTGCAATTTTATTTGATTTTGGTTTTGAATTAGAGATTATCATCTATAGCTTTCATTCGATTTTGAATCATCATTATTCTGGCTTTTCTGAGGTATAGTCTTGACTGCATCATTATTGATTTGTTTTGGACCTACAAGGATGAAGCTTTCATTCGAATTTGCTTCATCAGCAGTCTGAACATCAGAAACAGTTGTTTGAGTCATTGTTTGCTCTTCTATGGCAGATTTAGCGCAGCCGATCAAAACAGATGCCTGTGACATAACAGCAGCAAAAACCATGACAAAAGACAGGATTGTAGCATAATCCTTTGCTCCCAGTTTCTTTTTCTTTGGTTGTTCAGATTTCTTAGTAGTTTTAACTTTAGGAGCCTGAACATGTTTGGGCTTAACGAGATTTCTCTCGTCGATCAATGGAACTTGTCTGGCAACTGGATTGCAAGCAGTTTTATCTGAAATTTTATTGGGCATGTGAAGCTGTTTCATATTTGATCATAGAAGAATTTACACCATAAAGTTTAATAATTAGTGGTTTAAGGTGAGTAAAAATGAGAATCACTCACTTGCTGCTATCCTCTCCTCAAGCCTCAAAAGCTGGTTGTATTTCGAGGTGCGCTCGCCGCGGGCAGGCGCTCCTGTCTTTATCTGCCCGGCGTTGATTCCAACTGCGAAATCAGCAATAAAGGAATCCTCGGTTTCACCGGACCTGTGGCTGACGATGACGTTGAGTTTGCTCTCACGGCATAGCCGCACTGCATCCATTGCCTCGGTGACTGTTCCGATCTGGTTCACCTTGAGCAGAAGAGCTGAGATTGCATCAACTTCTATTGCCCGCTTCAGTCTTGCCACATTGGTCACAACAAGGTCATCCCCGACAACCTGGATGTTCGGAAGCTCCTTGTTCAGGGCTGAGAATGCCTGGAAGCTCTCCTCATAGAACGGATCTTCTATGCTGACAATCGGATAAGCCTTTGCAAGGTCAGTATAATAGTCAACCAGCTCATTTTCAGAGAGGACCTTTCCGTCTATCGAGTATTTTCCCTTGGAGTAGAATGATGATGCTGCAGCATCAATTGCATATCCGCATGATTTTTCATATCCTGCTTCCTCAACTGCAGCAGATATTGCATCAAATGCCTCATAGGTATTTCCGATGGAAGGCGCAAAGCCTCCCTCATCGCCGACATTTCGCGCTGATGCCCCGTATTTTTTGACAAGCATGCTGCCCAGGATATGGTAGATCTCACTTGCCATCCTAAGACGTTCTGAAAAGGTCTCGGACTCAGGGATTATCATGAATTCCTGGATTGCCAGCTGATTTCCTGCATGCTTGCCGCCGTTTATGATATTGAACATTGCATGAGGGATTTCAACTCCGCCCATGTTTTCATGGAGCAGTTTTCCTCTTGATGAGGCTTCAAGACGAAGGGCCGCAACAGATGTTGCAACCATTGCATTTGCTCCGAGATTGCTTTTGTTTTCTGTTCCGTCAAGGGCAATGAGCTTCTGATCAATTTCCTTTGAAGTCAGCTCCTGTCCCACAAGAGCAGGCGCAATTATCGTATTGACATTGTTCACTGCCTTGAGAACCCCTTTGCCCAGATAGCGATGGTCTCCATCCCGAAGTTCAACAGCCTCGTGAATGCCTGTTGAAGCGCCACTTGGTGCAGCTGCGCTTCCCATTGCATTTTCACTAAAAATATCGACTTCAACAGTCGGATTTCCCCTAGAATCAAGGATTTCCCTTGCCCAAAGAGCAGTAATTTTCATGACATAGTGTTGGAACAACCCTTTTTTTATATTACGCATTATATATTGTTGTTATGCTTCTTAAAGGCGGGAAAGTACACGTTAAACCACATGCCGCAGGCAAAAAACCCCTGATTGAGACAATACAGAAAATAACAAATGGAAGCGTGCTAAAGAAACTTGAAGCAATAATGGACACGAGCCAGAATTTCAAAGAAAGAAAAATAACCGTGGAGCAGGCCCGTGCTATGCTAAAGGAAGCGATTCATGATGATGAGCAGATAATCAGGTGGAGTGCTGTTTATGCGCTCGGGCATTTGGGCATGATGGCACTTCCAGAGCTTCAGGATGCTCTTGATGATGAATGTGTTGTAGTTCGAAGCATGAGCACTGCCATGATCTATAGCGCCCTCAAGGAAGCAGAAATTCCAAATAGAATAGCACTCAACATGTATCTGGAGAAAACAACAGAAAAACTGGTCATGTGCCTTGGGTCAGGAGACAAATCTGTTGAGATGTATGCAACGCTTGCGCTTGGCGAGATTGCAAAGCGTGATCCTGTAAGCGTGATTGGAACAGTAGAAGGGTGCCTGACCTGCGACACAGAAACAAGGAACAGGCTTGCAGTAGTTGTAAAAATTGCTGAAGTGGCAGTTGAAAAGGCAGCAATGGCAAACAGGGCATGATCATCATGGAACTTATTCTTGACAATGAGAAGAGGGAATTGGAATACCAGGGAACCATAGAGCAACTGCTAAAGCAGCTCAAAGTTATGAGAGAAGAAGTTGTGATAAAGGTAAACGGGGAGCTTAGTGCAGAGACAACAGAAGTCGGATCTGCAGATAAGGTCGAGATAATAAAGGTAGTTTTCGGTGGCTGACTGTTTTTGCGGGAAATCCGCAGTGATATTTCTCCAGTATTCAAAGAAGCATCTTTGCAAAAAGCACTTTCTCCAGATGTTTGACAAGAGGTTCAGGAAAACCATCCGCGAATTTTCAATGCTAAGAGCAGGGGACAGAGTTGCAATAGGACTTTCAGGTGGAAAGGACAGCTGCGCTCTTCTCCAGTCAATGGTGCAATTGAAGGAAAAGCTTCCAATGGAACTTGTCGCAATCACGATCAATGAGGGGATCAAGGGCTATAGAGAGAAGACACTCAAGACTGCGAAGAGGGAATGCGAGAAACATGGTGTTGAGCATGTTGTTCTTGATTTCAAGGAAGCAGCAGATATGGATTTAGACGAGATTGTCAGGACAAAAAAGGATGACATCCCATGCAGCCATTGCGGAGTTCTTCGAAGATATTTATTGAACAAGGGGTCAAGAGAAGCAGGAGCAAACAAGCTTGCAACAGGACACAACCTTGATGATGTTGCACAGACAGTTTTCATGAACATCATGAGAAACGAGCCGGCAAGGCTTGCAAGATATCTTGAGCCGATCAGCCAGAGCAGCAAGTTCATCCAGA
>CAZYZZ010000128.1:0-3388 GCA_964651995.1 Microcaldota archaeon | reverse complement strand
TTGGTTACAATTTCCCATGAGGCAACTGTGGCAAGGGTGAGGGCCAATCCAAAAAACAGATTCTCCAGGGGAATTATAGGGACTGTTATGCCCAGAGTCTTTGAGAAATCGAAAATCCACAGACCGAGTGAAGTCATATAATTATCGAAAATTAGTTGAAAAAAGATAGAGATTCCAGATATAAGCACCAACCTCTTGGAGTGAAGCTTCATAACTATCAATGAATAATACAAGCAGACGGTCATTGCAATTACAGAGATAATTGTATATTCCATCAGATACGCCCCACAAATTTCTTTAACGCCTCCCAGACCACTATGTGAAAGAAAGGTATCACCAAGAAAAAGGCAATTTCCTCAATGGGCTGGTTGACAACAACCAAACCGAGCATTTTATCCAGCCCAAATTCCCAATGGCCTAGCTCTGTAGCTGCAATATCCCATAATAGAAAAATCACAAAAACAGGAACAATTGCTCCTAGAGCCTTGGAATAATTTATCTCTATTCGCCCCACTGCTTTTATCAGAAATGCAGAAAAAAGAACGACAAGTAGATAAATGATATAATAGAAATTTTCCATTTTAAACACCAAAATCATCCCTTATCCGCATCTCCAGAAGCTTTGATGATAAAAGGACAATGGGGACTCCGCTTCCAGGATGCGTGCTTGCTCCAACAAAATAAAGATTCTTGATCTTTTGATCCTTGTTTGGAGGCCTGAAGGCCGCTGACTGGAGAAGAATAGGCGAAAGTCCGAATGTTGCTCCTTTCTCAAGATTGTACTCCTTTTTCCATTCCTCAGGTGTGATTATTTTTTCAAAAACAATTCTTTCACGGATATCATCCATTCCCAGCAAGGCAAGCTTGTCAATTATCATCTCCCGGAATGCTTTTGTTTCCTTGCTCCAATCTATTGCTCCACTTAGGTTTGGAACAGGCACAAGGATGTATATTATTGAATGACCTTCAGGTGCAAGAGTAGGATCATGAGATGATGGGTTTGCAATATAGATGCCAGGCTTTTCAGGTATTTTCTTGTTCTTGAAGATATCATCAAGTGTGCTATTGAAATCAGTTGCAAGTATGAAATTATGGTGGGCGATATCATATGTGCCCTTAACACCAAGATAGATCATGAAAGCAGAGCAGCTTGTCGCAAGCGATTCGATTTTTGAATCTTTCATATGGGGACGGTGGATCTCATCTATCATCCTCGTATATGTGTATGGCAGGTCAACATCAGAGATGATTATATCAGAATATTCCTTTTTCCCATCCTCAAACTCTACTCCTATTGCAGTTCCATTTTCGATTATAATTTTTTTGACAGGCTTCTCTAGGTGGACTTGGACGTTCATCTCTCTACATATATTAAGCAGAGCATCTGCGACCGAATATAGACCTCCTTTCGGATACCAAACGCCCTGGGTATATTCAACAAAGGGGATCAGGCCATAAACTGACGGCGTCTTGTCAGGTCTTTCACCTATGTAGATGGACTGGATAGAAAAGGCTATCCTAACCCTTGGGTCCTTGAAATAATCACCAGTTTTCGAGTACAAGTCTGTAAGGGCGCCTCCAGAGAGCAAAGAACTAATTCCTGCAGGGGTCAGCATCTGAAATGGTGAGTCAAAGTTCTTCATTATGAACTCCTTTAGTGCAATGTCATAGTACTTCTGGTAATCTGAAATAAAAGAGCAGTAATTCTTTGAATCCTCCTTGTTTATTTTTGAAATTGTGGAGATCATGTTGTTCCTGGATATTGATGGCTCAATAATGGAACCATCATCAAAATGAAGGCGGTAAACAGGATCTAGCTCAGTCAGTTCAAGGTAATCCTTGATGTCTTTTCCAATATCAGTAAAGAAGCCCTCAAAAACATCAGGCATAAGCAGAAGTGTGGGCCCTCTGTCTAT
Source organism: Microcaldota archaeon (assembly GCA_964651995.1). Classification (GTDB taxonomy): domain Archaea; phylum Micrarchaeota; class Micrarchaeia; order Anstonellales; family Bilamarchaeaceae; genus Bilamarchaeum. The sequence continues at coordinate 1,472 of CAZYZZ010000128.1, read as the reverse complement.
TCGGAAACCCTTTTCCTCATAATTGCTCAGTCTTCCTCCAACTTTGCTTCGTTTCTCAAAAATTTCAATATTGATTCCGAGCCGGGATAGCCTTGCAGCAGAGGCCATGCCTCCAACTCCTGCGCCTATGATTATTGCCTTCATGCATTTTTCATGCAGCTAATAATTATAATCCTTAATGAGTCTAGCCGTTCATGAATCGCCATAGGACAAAGTCGAATATCTTTTTCCTTATCCCTCTTCTTGGATCACTGAGTATCCAGTCTATGGTCCAGCAGAATGGCAGCCGCGTGTCTGTTGCCAGGTCAAAAATTAGCACTTTCCATTTCATCTTGCGCGCAAGTTCTTCCATTATTCGTTCTCCTTCGTGGTCTCCAAGAATGTGCCGGGCAACACCTTCGCCGCTCTTAACCGCATAAAATATTCCCTCTGTTGTGAGCGGGTTAAGAAAGCCAGCTGCATCCCCGACCAGGAAGACATTGTTATGTCTCCAGCCCCTATAATCTGAGTTTCCTTTCATAGCTTCAGACTTTAGTTTCCTAATATCAATGCCGAAGCGTTTTTTTACCCAGGATCCTGTCTTTGAAGCAAACTCATGGTTAAAATTCCTGCCAGCTGTTGCAATACCAACCATGGTCTTGTCCCTGTTTTTCGACATCATATATCCATAGCTTCTTGGAAAGCTTCTTGGAAGCCAGTAAAGGTGGAATTCATTCGGTTTTTCGTCCAGAACATAGTGAAATGCCCACCCAGTAACATGTTCAAGAGGAAGGCTCAGGTGTTGGCGAACCTTCGAGAAGGAGCCATCTGCTCCGATCAGGTACTTGAAGCCATATCTGCCTTTTGGAGTTATTACATGATCGGGTGCTATATGCACAACCGGTTCTGAAAAGCGGATTTCTGCATCACAGTCAGACATAAGGTAGCTTTCAAATTCTCTTCTTCCGATGGTCCAAAGGAAAGGACGGTCAAAGGATATTTTCTGGAAAGAATTCTCTGTGCCTATAGTAAGTTCAGTCCACGGGTGGCCGCGGTCGAATTCCTCATCAGGTAGGACCTTTGGTGATATCTCCCCTGAGCATATTTTTTTTCCAAGCCTGTCATTTTTTTCAAGCACAAGCACCTTTAGTCCGGATCCGGAAAGAGTACGGGCACATGAGAGTCCGCCTGGCCCTGCTCCTACAATAACTACATCATAATCATTCATGGAATCCCTTGGTCCCCACCATTGGTACAAAAATTACTGGGAGGATGTTTTTATACTGTTTACTTTTTTTGTCAAAGAGAACAAGGTTCTGGAAATATCTGTCTCCAACAGGTGCGATAAGCTTGCCATCCTCCTTGAGCTGGGCAAGCAGTGGATGCGAGTCATCAAGATAGGGCATGGCTGCTGTCACGATTATCCGGTCATAAGGTGCTGATTCTGCATAGCCAGCGCTGCAATCACCCAGATGGAGTTCTATGTTTTTCGG
>CAZYZZ010000127.1:0-3404 GCA_964651995.1 Microcaldota archaeon | reverse complement strand
TATATAAAGAATAAAAAAAGAGATATCAAAAACAAAAAGTAAGAAAGAGATTATCTCTTCCTTGTTGTTTTTCTTTTTGTAGTTTTTCTTTTTGTAGTTTTTTTCTTTGCTGCAGTTTTCTTCCTTGTTGTTGTTTTCTTTCTTGTTGTTGTTTTTTTCTTTGTAGTTTTTTTCTTTGTTGTTGTTTTTCTCTTTGTAGTTTTTTTCTTTGTAGTAGTCTTTCTCTTAGTTACCTTCTTCTTGGTAGTTTTTTTCTTTGCTGCAGTTTTCTTTTTTCTTACAACCATATTTTCACCCCGTTTTGTTTTTGATTTTTCATTCAAAAAGAAGATTAATAAAGCTTTGCGCAATTTGTTGCAAAAACATGCCAAAAAAAAGAATTTTTACAAAAAAAATTTTGAAAAGTTGTAAAAAAATTTTACAAAAAAGTTGTGAATTGTTTTGTGAAAAAAATAATTTGAAAAAACAATAATGCTGATTTTTGACCCCCAAACCAAAGTTTTCCAGATCATGATCGCTTTGGAAGAAGAATAGTCTGGGTTGGGTATGGAATTTCGATCTTTTTCTTTTCCAGCTCCTCCATTATCGCGATATTTATTGCCTGCTGGGTATCCATATAGACATTAAAGTCAGGAGTAGTCATGAAATAGACCACTTCGAAGATCAGGCTTGAATCTCCCAATTTCTGGAAATGAACACGGTCAAACTGCACATTCTCAAGTTTCTCAATTGCGGCCTTTATAAGTTCAGGAACCTGTTTGACTTTTTTTGTTGGAGTATCGCACCCGATTCCAAAGGTAAATGAGATTCTCCTCTTTTCCATTTTCTTGAAGTTGTTTATTCTTGAATCGGTAAGCTCCTTATTGGAAATTACAAGCTCCTGTCCCTGGAGGGTGCGTATGCGTGTTGATTTTATGCCTATTTTCTCAACAGTTCCCATGTCATTGCCAATGATAAGGAAATCCCCTACCCTGAAAGGCTTGTCCAGATGTATAGAGAAATATGAGAAAACATCGGTCAGAACTGTCTGGAGGGCAAGTGCAATTGCAATACCTCCGATTCCAAGCCCTGTCAAAAGAGTGGACATGTCATAGCCAAGATTTGACAATACAAGAAGAACTACAAGGGACCAGAGTATTCCTTTGGAAATGTTGGCAAGTAGGTTTACTGCGCCCTTGTCAACACGCTCTGACCTTTTCTTCCTGCCATCTATTATCCTTTTGGCAAAAAAGTCTATTATATATCCTGCAGAGCGGATCAGGTAGTAGCCGACCAGCAATAGCATGAGCACTTCCGTGGATTCCTCGATCTCAACTGGCAGAGATATGAACTGGAAGGAGACATGAAGAGAAAAAACCAGATACATCGGCCATCCGATTTTATCAAGCAATTTGAATAGAAGGTCATCGTATTTGTTAGCTGTCCTTTGTGCAAATTTCTTCAGCCTCCTCACAATAACGAATTTGAAGAGTCTGAGAATCAGGATGGACAATAGAAAAACAAGGAGTGCAGAAATGTATTCTACTGCGAAATTCTCCCCTATCTTATAGGTAAGAATCTCCGGACCAAGATAGTCTTCCAGCAACTGCTCAAATGCCATGAGAATACACCTGCAGGATGATTTATAAGATTACTCTACAGCCCCTGCTTTCTGGAACAGTTTGACCATCTTGCTCTTTACAGTAACTGGTATTGGAACTGCAACTTCGATGAGCTCTACGGTTATCTCGTCTTTTGCCTCATCGATATTGAGGACTTTTGCACGCTCGCCCTTAAATGGACCAGAAGACATCTCAACAAGATCGCCGATCTCAATGATCATCGATGGCTGCTTATCAGCATTAACAAGAGTTTCTATTTCCTCTATGGTTATTGGCTTTTTCAAAAATCCCTTGACATGCTTTACTTTCTGTATAAGATTGACAAGCGTATTTTCATCAGAGACTTCTATGAAGAGATAGCCCTTGACGTTTTCAACATGCATGATAGAATAAACATCTAATTTCTCTGCTTTGCATTTTTTCATTAATATTTCTGAGATTATTTTCTCCTGTCCTGATGTTACACGTATTGTCTGGATCATTTTTTCACCCGATAAAGCCGAATATTATGGATATTATGAAGCCTGTGAGGCCAAAGATGAACATTCCAAGTGCAGTAACCTTGGCAACCTTAGAATATTCTGCAGACGTTGGTTTGCGGGAAATGTGAATTATCCTATTACATCGTTTTAGTAGTTCTCGAATTTCCAAAATAATCACCCTACCAGATCAAGATCAAGGCTTTCAGTCTCAATGGACTGCTCCTCCTTCTTCTTGGGGAACCTGACTCCAGCAAGTACTACAAGTACACGCATGGAGGATTTTTTTATGTTTTCATTAACCCTTGCACCCCAAATGATATGTGCATTTGGATTGATTTTCTTTGCAGTCTCTGCAACGACATATTCTGCTTCCTTGAGGCTCATGTCCTCTCCGCCAATAACATTGATCAGTGCCCTTGTTGAAGTGCTTACATCAGCATCAAGAAGCGGCGAGTTGAGGGCTGTTTCAACAGCAACCCTTGCACGGTCTTCCTGCTTTGCATCAAGTGAAGCCTCTCCAAGGCCGATTACCGCAAATCCGCCGTCTACAAGAATGGTTCTCAGGTCAGCGAAATCAACATTTACAAGGCCGGATTTTGTAACAAGCTCTGCAATTCCCTTTACAGAGCCAGCTAGAACCTCATCACATACCTTGAATGCAGTATTAAGAGGAAGGTCAGGAACAAGATTGAGAAGTTTGTCATTTTTGATAACAATGAGAGTATCTGTGTGTTTCTTCAGTTTTTCAATTCCGTTTATGGCATTTTCCATACGGATTTTACCTTCAGAAGTAAATGGCAATGTAACAACAGCAACAGTGAGTGCTCCCATGCTTTTTGCAGCCTCTGCTATGATCGGAGCGCTTCCTGTTCCGGTTCCACCGCCCATACCACAGGTGATGAAGACCATTGAAGCATCAGGAATTGAGTTTTTGATGTCCTCTATTGCTTCTTTTGCAGATTCCTCACCCACTACTGGATTGGAGCCTGCACCTCTTCCTTTGCTTGTTTTTTTTCCAAGAAGGACTTTCTTGTTAGACCTGACATGGAGTAAATGTTTTGCATCAGTATTCATTCCGACCAGGTTTACCCCTGATATGCCAAGTTCAAAGACCCGGTCAAGGGTATTGCATCCGCTTCCGCCAGATCCTATGATATATATCTTCTGCTCTGTCTCTTCAATGAACTTCAGAAGATCCTCATCATCCTGGTTTTTAGGAGTAATATCCTGGATCATCTTCCTCTCTACAGAGGTCGTAGGTCTTGTTTCTGGAACATACTGGGTAGTTGGTTGAGATTCCGAGGTAGGAACATTCTGTACA
>CAZYZZ010000126.1:0-3431 GCA_964651995.1 Microcaldota archaeon | reverse complement strand
TAATGTCCTTTCCATAGATGCCTCTGATCCCCGAAGTTCCGAACATATGGATAGAACTGTCTTCGAAACGTATTTATTAGTATATACATCTAAGAATACAGGTGGTTTTTTGTCTGCTATAGATGACGTAATGAAATATATTGCCACAAACGAAGTAAGGTGGATTGATCTACAGTTTTTTGATGTCAAAGGTAAGATGCATCGCATTACTGTTTCTAATAGAAAACTAGGGGAAGCAAGCTTTGGAAATGGAATTTATGCAGCTGAGCTTAGCGAAGTATTTGGCAAAAGCGAACAGGGAGAGCTTGTTCTTCTGCCAGATCCTGACACTTTGGCCAGAATCCCATGGGAGCCGGCATCAGTCAGGCTTATCTGTGATGTTGTTGTTGCACTAAAGAAAGAAAGATACATGAAAGACCCAAGGTATGTTGCTGAGAGGATGGAGACCAACCTCAGTGCAGCCGGAATCAAGAATTCACTCATAGGAACCGAAGTGAGCTGCTATATCCTTGATACTGCAACAGCAGACAAGAAAAACAGAGCTCGAGGTGTAGGTGTTTTGATGGATTCTCGGGAAGCGACCTGGGGGCCTTCTCCGATGTCAAATGATAATAGCGGCGCATTTGTTGCAACTCCTCACGATTCAATGTATTCTGCAAGAAACCAGATCTGCGAAACAATGGAAGACAACTTCGGTATGCTCATTGATTCCCACAGGCATGGTTCTTCTCCAACTGCCCAGCAGACATTTGAGCTCTCTCCAAGAGGCCTCAAGACCGCAGGGGATGCAGTAAACACACTGAAATTCATCACAAAGAACCTTGCAACTGCAGTCAATGCATCTGCAACCTTCATGCCATATCCAATTGAAGGAGAGCCAGGAAACGGCATGGATGTTTCTGTAAGCCTTTGGAAAACAAGCGAGAATAACATCTTCTATGATGGAAAAGAGTCCTATGGACAGCTTAGCCAGACTGGAAGATACTTTATCGGAGGACTTCTTGAGCATGCTGGTGCAGTTTCGCTGTTTACTGCTCCGACTTCAAACTCATACAAGAGGCTTGCAATGAAGGACTTTAATGTCGGATGGAGCGTTACTGATGCAAACTCCCTTGTCCGTGTTCCTCATACAAAGAAGAACCTCAAAGAGGTCAAGAGGATCACCTATCAGGGAGCTGATCCAGCAGCAAATCCATACCTTGCAAATGCAGTAGTCTGTGCAGCTGGTCTTGATGGTATAAAGAACAAGATCGATCCGGGTGACCCTGCAGAAAAGGACAGCAAGAAGAAGAGGGTTGAAAAAGAGCTTCCCGGCAGCCTGTATGAGGCAATTGCAGAGCTTGAGAGCGACACCAAGTTCCTCAAGGGCGTTGTTCCATCAGAGCTTCTTGGGGACTATCTTGATACCAAACTCAGGCAGCACAGGGAATCTCTTCGAGGCATCAGCGGCCTGGAGCTTCAGAAGTACTTCAATGTCTGATTTTTTCTTTTCCTTTTATTTTTAAACCTGTATATCCAAAGAACAATTCTACCTGGGCCCGTAGTCGAGTGGTTAAGACGTTCGCCTTACACGCGAAAGATCCCCAGTTCGATCCTGGGCGGGCCCATGGCCAGATATACTTTTTCTAGCCTTCTGGAACCATTTTTAAGCATCTCATATGATATCTTTTTATGGCAACTCCATCTCGTTCTAAAACAAATGTGCCTGCCTATCTTGCACTACTCAATGATCCAGATGCAACAAGGAGAATAACTGCAGCTGATATGCTCGGAAGATCAAGAGATCCCAGGGCAGTTCCAAGTTTATCTGCTGCACTTTCTGATCCAGACGAATATGTAAGGCAGGAAGCAGCAAGAGCCCTTCGGTATATCGGACACTCAAGTGCCCTTCCATTCCTGATTGAAAGGCTAGGCGCTGAACCTGATCCTTCAGTGAAAGTTTTCATAATAGAAGCAATAGGATCAACCGGAGATGGAACTGCAGCACAACCCTTATTGGCAGCTCTCAGCGATCCGGACACTTCCATAAGAATTGCTGCATCTGATGCTCTTGCAAGCAACCGGATAGCGCCTCATGCAGATGTTCCAACAATGATAGCTGCACTTTCTGATCCATCGGCCCAGGTCAGAAGCCATATTGCTGTTGCTCTTGGTCATTCGGGCGATGTAAGAGCAGTGGATCCACTGATTTCCGCACTTTCTGATTCAAGTGTCCTTGTGAGGGCAAATGCCATAACTGCCCTTGGCGCACTTGGAGACCAGAGGGCATCACCACATCTGATCTCTGCCTCCAGGGATCCGAATCACACTATAAGAATATCTGCAGCCTCTGCTCTTGGAAGGCTTCGCGATCCAAGTGCAATCCCTCATCTGATTATAATGCTTCGAGACCAGACAGAAACAGTCCGCGGAGCTGCTGCTTCTGCCCTTGGAATGATGAGAAGTAGCGCAGTAACATCTCCTTTGCTCGATTCTCTTAGGCAGGCAAGTCCATATGTTCAAAGCATGGCCCTCAGAGCACTTGGCCAGAACGGGGATCGAAATGCAGTTCCAGGAATACTGACTTTTCTAAGGTCTCAGATTGAGGCTACCAGCCAAACTCCTGGCTCTGATCTGAATCCGGCCCTGCAGGCAATCTCTGCCCTTGGAAACCTGCATGATGATCGCGCAGTTCCACTATTGACAGAAATAGCAGAGGGCCAATCCGGAGTTCTTCGGGACTCTGCACGGGAAGCATTATCGCTAATTCAAGGAAGATCTGGCTCAATGACCATTCCAACTGAACAGCATTCAATTCTTGGTATGATTCCACAGAGAACAGATCAGATTCAGGTTACTAGGCCCTCCGAACAAAGACAGCCAAGAAGAAGAGCAGTAGTATGATCATCTTCCATATCTTGGAGGGGTAGGGGGCTTTGTAAATAAGAAGTATTTTTCCTTGCCCTCAAGCTCATTTTGTATCCTGTGCACGAAAATGCCAACTGGATCAGTAAGGCTCGGGACCCTCTTGTGCAGATCCTCAAATGACTCGAACGGCGTTTCCTCACGCTCACGAAGAAGGCCTTCCATGGTCTTTTTTCCAATTCCAGGGAGCAGGTCAAGCATATGGACCCTGATCGAAATTGACTTTGCCCTGTTAATGAATCCGACAAAATCAGCTTCCCTTTCCTTGATTATCTTCTTGAGGATGATAGGCAGAAATTCTTTTGCTCCGTTTGTGAGCTCCTCATATTTCAGCCTTCCTTTAATGTGTGAAATTTCCTCTCTGCCTTCTTTTCCTACATATACCTTCTGCCCCAGTATCACTGACGCATTTGGCGTTATTGTTGCTTCAAGTAGTGTGAAAAATTTGTCTCCAATAAGCTGTACGACTGGCTCTTTTCGAATTGCAGATGCGTGACCTGCTGGCAAATACTCGATGACCCAGGCAT